>CAZRSD010000127.1:0-5637 GCA_964602645.1 uncultured Myxococcales bacterium | reverse complement strand
TGTGCGATGGTGTTTTTTTCGTTGCTTATTTGCATCTCGTTTAGACTTGCACCGAATTATCGTCCCATGCCTCTCTTCGAGAAATCTCAGTGGGGCATGCTTGCGGCAATTACGCTCACGCTCATTCAACTCGTATACGGTGGCGTCGTGCGTCATATGGGCGCGGGCCTTGCGTGTGGCGACGATCTCGTTGGCTGTGGCCCACA
The DNA here is from genome assembly GCA_964602645.1 of uncultured Myxococcales bacterium. Classification (GTDB taxonomy): domain Bacteria; phylum Myxococcota; class UBA727; order UBA727; family JABDBI01. The sequence continues at coordinate 5,431 of CAZRSD010000127.1, read as the reverse complement.
GTTTTGGCCAACCTGGTTTTATGGTCAGCTGCACATGGGCCATCGCATCTTGGGCTATGTGATCTTCTTCGTCGTGCTCTATGCCGCCGTCAAATCGCGTAAACTTGCGCTCAGCAGAGAAGACAAGTTCTTGGCGATGATGTCATTCTTGCCCGTGCTCATCACGTTTTGTCAGATCGGTTTAGGGCTTCTCGCCATCTACACCATCCGCAGCGCCGCTGTTCTTGCGCTCCACACCGGTTTTGGTGCGTTGTTGCTTGCATCGCTCCTCACCGTGTACCTCATGCAATTGCAACCAAGCCGATTTTCGCAATCGGCGCGTTGCTAGCCAAGTAAGACGTATTTGAAATTCACCGGCTGACCATTAATGCCTTTAGCCGGTGGGGCTATCCACCCTGCAACTTCACCTTCTGTTGTCACTTGCTTCATCAACGACTTCACAAAGCTTTTATCTTCTGCTGTCGGTATCCAATCTTTTGCTTTGGCGTGCCATTCTTCTTGCGAAATTAGATTGCCCTGCGGATCAAACGACAGTCCTGCGTATTCGCCGACCGTGCGATGAAAACGCTTATGCGGCAACGTAAACTCGTAGTTGATGTTGTGACTCAAGAGCTCCTTGTTCCATTTCTCGACGGCTTTTTCGTTATCCGCGGTGTAGGCATCGCGGAGCACTTCATTCATCGCGAGGCGCAAGGCGATGTCCTTCGAAGCAAGTTGGTTGCCATTCCAAGCATCGATCTTGTAGGCGTGATTGCGTGCGAGATGATCTTCCATGAGCTTAGCTTCGTAAGCACGCCCCTTGAGACCGGCTGCAAAATAGTTCGCGGCGTTGCTGCTCACTTCTGAGCCAAAGAGATCGATCGAGCTTGAATACCAAAAGTTGATGTATTTTTGCAACACGTCGAGCGGAATGCCGCCGTAGGGTTTAATGTCGTCGGTATCGTGTTGCTGCATCAGTTCTGTCGAGCGGCGAATCACGCGCTGAATTCCGGTTTGGCCAACGAAAAGATGATGTGCTTCTTCGGTGAGCATGAAGCGGCACGTACGCGAAAGTGGATCAAAACCGCTTTCCGCGAGCGCCAAGAGCTGGAATTTGCCGTCCCGATCGGTGAAATTGGTGAACATAAAAAATGACAACCAATCATCGATCGGCTCGTTGAAGGTATTGAGGATGCGCGGATTGTTCACGTCGCCACTTTTGCGTTGCAAGAGTTCATCGGCCTCATCGCGACCGTCACGACCGAAATAGCTGTGCAGCAAATAGACCATCGCCCACAGGTGACGGCCTTCCTCGACGTTTACTTGAAAGAGATTGCGCAAATCATAGAGCGACGGACAGGTGTTGCCCAGGAGTTGCTGCTGTTCAACTGATGCGGGCTCCGTATCTGCTTGCGTTACGATCAAGCGCCGCAATGACGCGCGATGCTCGCCCGGCACTTCCTGCCAAACTTTCTCGCCGAAGTTGTCGCCAAAACCGATGGTGCGATCTTGTTCCGGCGGTGAGAGAAAAATGCCCCAGCGATATTCGGGCATGTTGACGTAATCGTAAAACGCCCACCCGTCGGCATCGACACTAATTGCGGTGCGCAAATACACCGGCGCTCCCAAGAACGCCTTTGGCCCGGTGTTCTTCCACCAATTGATAAAATCTGGCTGCCACTTTTCGAGTGCTCGTTGCAAACGCTTATCGCTCCCAAGGGAAACATTGTTCGGGATTCGGTCATTCGAGATCGGGTACACGTAAGCCTCCAAAAAAACTGGTTGACTAATCTGCACGCCACTGTGGCGTTTGCATGATATCTAAGATCGAGTAATCACTTCCATATTCACGTATTGGTGGCAAACAATCAGCAAAGTCGATGACTAAAACTTTAAGAAACCCATATTGGCAAACTAAAAGTGGGCCCTTAAAGCCTCAAGGGTTTGGCTAGAGCATCGCTCGAGTGGGTTCTCTGGCAAAGACGATTATTGTCCAATGTAAGGGTAGTCCATGGAAAGCCATATCGACGGTAACACTCGTTCGAATTACAACTACTGGCGCACGCGAACTTTCTATTCGATTTTCATTGGCTACATTTTTTATTACTTCACGCGCAAGAGTTATACCTTCGCCATGCCACTTTTGGCGACGGAACTACATTTTCAAAAAAGTGATCTGGGTCTGCTCGTCACGGTGTTTTCCATCACCTATGGTGTCAGCAAATTCGTCTGCGGCATTCTCGGCGATAAATCGAATCCTCGCTATTTCATGGGCGCAGGACTAATACTGACTGGTGTTTTCAATATTGCCTTTGGCATGTCGTCGAGCATGTGGTTCTTCGTATTGTTTTGGGGCCTCAACGGTTGGTTCCAAGGCTTTGGGTGGCCACCCTGCGCGCGACTCCTATCATTTTGGTATTCGCTCAAAAATCGTGGCACCTGGTGGTCGATTTGGGCAACGGCCCACAACATTGGTGGTGCGCTCACACCGCTCCTCGTGACGGCATGCATTCAGTTTGCGGGATGGCGCTCAGCGCTTTATATTCCCGGCATCATCTGCATCGTTTTTGGCTTCTTGCTTATGGAGCGTTTGCGTGACACGCCGACATCGCTTGGTTTGCCGTCGGCAGAAGAGATGGATGGCCTTGCTCCTGTCACTAAAAATGCGCCGCCACAAGAGAATCGTCCATCGGTAAAAGAGCTGCTTTTCGATCATGTGATGAAGAATCGCTACATTTGGTATTTGGCGCTCGGCAATCTCTTTATTTATGTCGTGCGCACCGGCGTGAATGATTGGACCATGGTGTATTTATCAGAAGACCGCGGCTTCTCGTTGATCGAGGCTGGTGGCACAATTCCATGGTTTGAAATGGGCGGCATGGTCGGTATGATCCTTGCCGGCTACTGCTCTGACAAATTATTCGAAAACGGTCGCGGTATCGTCGCAACGAGCTTCATGGCCATACTCGCATTGCCTTTGCTTGGTTTTTGGATGCTCAACGCGAGCAGCTATATCGCCGTGTCGGCACTCTTGTTTGTGGTGGGCATGTTCTTGTTCGGTCCACAAATGCTGGTTGGTTGCGCTGCCGTCGAGAAAACCAGCAAAGAAGCTGCAGGAACTGCATCCGGCTTTGCGGGCGTTTTTGGCTATCTCGGCGCTGCCATTGCCGGCTACCCTTTTGGCGTTTTGATCGATCATTACGGTTGGAATGGCTTCTTTGTCGTGTTGATCATCGCCGCATTGCTTGGTTCGCTGTGCTTCGTGCCGCTCTTGCCCAAGCAAAAGGGTCTTACGGAAAGCCGCGTTGCGAACGCTGGTTAACTCTTTACGTGTTGACTCAAGTAATGGCAAAGGACGTATCTATAGCGATGACGACGGGTTTACGGTGCACGACAGCCATGTTAGGTGGGTAGCGTAGAGAGGAGTCGTTGTGAAAAATGCTGTTATCATTGGACGTGCGCGAACCCCGATGGGGTCATTTTTAGGAACCTTGTCGACGCTGTCTGCGCCACAATTAGGTTCAATCGCAATTCGTGGCGCGCTTAAAGCTAGCGGGCTTGCGCCTGCTGATATCGAAGAAGTCATCATGGGCCAAGTCTTGCAAGGTGGCGCGGGTCAGGCGCCGGCCAGACAGGCTTCACTCGGCGCTGATATCGGCACACAGGTACCCTGCACTACGGTTAATAAGGTGTGCGGCTCGGGCCTAAAAGCGGTCATGTTGGCAAGTGATCAAATTGCGCTCGGCAGAGCCCGCACTATCGTCGCTGGCGGCATGGAGTCCATGAGCAACGCGCCGTATATTTTGCCTGGTGCACGCACGGGCTTTCGCATGGGCAATCACAGCGCGATTGATCTTATGATTCACGACGGTCTTTTTGATCCGTACGGCAAAGCTCATATGGGCAGCTTCGGTGATTTGTGCGCACAAACATTTAAGTTCAGCCGTGAAGAGCAAGATGCCTACGCGCATGAAAGCTATCAGCGCGCACAACGCGCCCAAAACAACGGCGTTTTTGCCGAAGAGATCGTGCCGGTTGAGATAGCACTAAAGGGTCAATCCAAACAAATTGTCGACGACGAAGAGCCTTCACGTTATGTGCCTGAAAAGTTCCCACAACTTAAGCCCGCGTTTGCGGCTGAAGGCACGACGACCGCGGCCAATGCTTCGAAGGTGAGCGACGGTGCGGCAGCGTTGATCGTTGCGGATGAAGATTTTGCGAAAGAGAAAAGACTTCCTATCGCCGCACGCATCGTTGCGCAGGCAACGTTTGCGCAGGAACCCGCGTGGTTTACCACGGCACCCATCAAGGCGATTACACGTGCTATCAAAAATGCTGGGCTTAAGGTTTGCGACATCGATCTTTTTGAGATCAACGAGGCGTTTAGCGTTGTGGCGCTCGCTGCGATAAAGGAGCTAAACCTTTCGCATGAGCGCGTCAATGTTTATGGCGGGGCCGTATCCTTGGGCCACCCGATCGGATCCTCGGGTGCGCGATTGCTGGTAACGTTAATCACGGCGCTCAAACTTCACAAGAAGCGATATGGTTGCGTAGCAATTTGTCTTGGTGGTGGTGAAGCAGTCGCGATGATCGTCGAGAATACTGAACGCTAACGCACAAAACAGCGCACAACCAACATAGCGAGGGGATGGCGATGGAAATAGCAAAGATAGGCGTGGTTGGTGCTGGCCAAATGGGCGCCGGCATCGCGCAGGTAGCAGCGACGGCTGGTTTTTCATGCGTGGTAACTGATGTTCGTAACGACGCGCTCACCGCGGGTTCAAAGAATGTTGCGAAAAGCCTTGCGAAATTCGAAGCGAAAGGTCTCGTTCAGAGCAAGGATGAAATCCTCGACCGCATTCATTGGCACGCTGACATCGAGCGGCTTAAGCAATGTGATCTCGTCATTGAGGCGGTGGTTGAAAATCTGAGCATCAAGAAAGAAGTCTTGCGCACACTCGACAGTGTGCTCAAGGATGACGCGATAATAGCGACGAATACGTCATCGCTTTCGATCACGAAGCTTGCGCATGCGACAAGCCGCCCGACACTTTTTATCGGTATGCATTTCATGAATCCCGTGCCGATGATGAAACTTGTCGAGATCATTCGTGGCCATCACACGAGCGATAAGACGGTGTTGATGGTCAAGAGTGTCGCCGAGAGAATGGGGAAAATATCGACCATCGCGCATGACTATCCGGGTTTCATAGCGAACCGGGTCTTGATGCCGATGATCAACGAAGCGTTTTATGCATTAATGGAAGGTGTCTCGAATGCAGCCGACATCGATTTGACGATGAAACTCGGCTGCAATTTTCCGATGGGGCCCTTGGCGCTTGCTGATTTGATTGGTCTCGATACATGCCTTGCGATCATTGAGGTTATGCACGATGGTTTAGGTGACGACAAATATCGCCCCTGTCCGCTGCTGAGAAAATATGTTGAGGCG
>CAZRSD010000126.1:0-5637 GCA_964602645.1 uncultured Myxococcales bacterium | reverse complement strand
GCCGTTGTGCAAGAGCTCCTCGGATATGGTGCAAACGTCAATGCCATTAACAATAACGGCGATAGTCCGCTTTATCTCGCCTCAGTTAATGGACATCTGGCTACATCGGAATTGCTCCTCACCCTCGGCGCCAACCCTAACATCATCAACAACGACGGTAACAACGCTTTGCAAGGTGCCGCAAGTTTTGGCCACACTAAACTCGTCGAAGTGCTCTTATACTACAGCGCAGGCCCAAACTACATCAACAACGACGGGCGCATTCCACTGCACTATGCCGCTGAAAGTGGTCATTACAATATTGCCGAGCTGCTGCTCAACTTTGGCTCCTTCGTCAACACCGTTGACGACGCTGGCAACACACCACTTCATCTCGCTGCCGACGGCGGTTATCTATCACTCGTTTCTCTGCTCTTAAGCCATGGCGCAAGCATCAGCAGTGTCGACGAGCGCGTAGAGCAAAACTAACCAAACAAACTGCAACACCGTATTTTAAGCCTTGGGTTTTTCCAAGGCTTTTGCTATTTTGTCTGGCTGCTACCATTGACGTCAAAGGGGCTTTCTCGTGAACTATCGTCTCGTGATTATCGCACTCGTCATGCTGCTCGGGAGTTGTATGAGCCACCATGCGTCCAGCAAATCGCAACGTCACGAGCAAGATAACCGCCTGCGCCATTGGTGCGAAACTAAATTGAAGAAACGTTTTTCACTCTCCGCATTTCACGATCAAGTACTCAAGAATGGTGAGGTGCCCCTCGCAACATTGCGGATGGCGATAGCACGATGGTTATCGTCGCAAGAAAAGGTTGGTCTTAAATGAGATGCCACACGGTTTTGTTATTCGTATTTGTCGTCATGATTGGAATCACCGGCGCAAGCGAAACAACGAGCGCACGAAACCGCCACCTCGGCGTGACCCTTCCTACTGGCACGAAACCACTCGCCGCCCATCGTTTTCAAAGCTCGCGCTCCTACGAAGACACTAAAAAAGAATTTCGCGAGCGCTTTTCAAAATCTGAAACGATAAAATTGCTTGGCGACGAAATCAATCTTCCCCACGTTCGCGCTGTGCTCTATCAAAACTTCGCAAAAAATGCGCTTTTTTTTGGCATTAATATTTACCTCAACGTGCAAACCGGGTTAACAGAAATATTTTTCTTGGTGAATGAATCACAAGAAGAAAAGCATTGAGACGACGACCGGGACTAATTGTATGCGCCTTCGCAGTTTTGGGAAGCATGGTTGGCTACGAAACAGAAGCCAGTGCTGCGCTTTTTATTGCCGCTGCCATCAGCACCTTATTCGTCGCTTTTCCTCATAATGTCGTGCGTATCGTGTCATTTTTGTGCTTTGCATTTTTTTGCACGGCATGGTCTGCGGCTCAGCACAAGCAGCGCTACGATGCCGAGGTTGCAGCTCTTTCACCAAATGTTCAGCACTATCGTGGTATCGTCGTTGATGCACGCATTAACGCAAAGGGCCAGGTGCGCGCCATCGCTAACGTCGTTGCGAGCGAAGACGATCCAAACCGCAGCTTTGCGATCCAGCTCCATCTCGACGATGCTTTAGCAGCACGCGGTGTAACGGCTGGTCAACACATAGAATTTCGTGGCGCGATCAAACCTTTTGATCAACCTTTGTCGCCGCATCATTTCGACGGCACACGTTTCGGCTACACGAAAGGCTGTCATGGCACGGTGGTGCTCACCGACGCCGATGCGCTCATGCTTGGCCCACGCATCGAAGAAAGCTATTTTGCCAGCCTTCGTGAGATGCTACGAACACGATTTCTACAAGCGCTGTCACCCCATGAAGCTTCGATGCTGTTGGCGCTGCTCATCGGTGACACCGGGCTCTTCGATAGCGACGACAAAGCCCGATTCAAAGCGATTGGCGCCGAGCACCTCCTCGCGGTGAGTGGCCTGCAAATCAGTCTGCTTGCATGGCTCTGCTTTGCGTTGTTCTATCCACTCATAGCACTAATGCTGCCCCTATCGCTCTTTCACTACGCGCGCGCCGCCACGGCGTTGTGCGCAAGCATATGCCTGTTTTGGTTCGTGGGCCTTGCCGATTTTTCACCAAGCGCGCTGCGCGCATTTTTAATGGCATGCATATTGTTTCTGCCCACAATCTGGCTCCGCAAGATCGACGCGCTCGACGCATTATGCGCAAGTTACCTCGTGACCATCCTGTGGTGGCCATCGGCCGTCGTGGATCTTGGCTTTATATTGTCGTACGCCGCTGTTTTTGGCATCCTCATGACGCACAATGCGAGCACATCGCTCCGCCATCGCTTGCGCAGCAAGGCTATCACCATTCGCATCGCAGCACACGCAGCGCTCTATTCGCTCGCCGCTTTTTTGGCAACATTGCCCATCATCGTCGTAACCTTTCGCACCATCGCCCCCTTCGGCGTCATCGCAAACACGGTGCTCGTGCCATTTCTCACCATCACACAAATACCCGCCATCATCGGTGGCGTCGTGGGCGGCTTGCTTAACAACGTCACTATCATAAAAATCGCAGCATTGTTTGCGAATCTGATCGACATAAGTGCACATCTACTCGCTGACCTTGGTGGCAGGCTCATGACCCTGCCGATTTTGTCGTCGACCGCTCTCTTCCTCATCGCGCTTTCGCTCATGTGCATTTTCTTTGCGGCCCTAACAAAACGCATACCGCTTTACGCGCTGGCCGCCCTGTTGTTGTTGGGGCCCACCGCACAAGTCATGCATCGCGACGAACTTTTGGTCACCGTCATGCCGGTCGGACAAGGGGATGCGACACTCTTTTCCTTCGACAACGGTCAGCACCTCCTCATCGATGCGGGTGGTGCCGTTTTCTCGTCGCACGATCCCGGCGCTGAGCAAGTTGTGCCCACACTGCGACGCAAGGGTGTTCTATCTCTCGATGTGCTCGTGATCTCGCATCCCGATCCCGATCACATTTTGGGCGCCTTTGCGGTTCTTGATGCGATGCCGGTCAAAGAAATCTGGCATAGCGGCTTTAGTGAGCATCACCCGCTCACGAAGCGCCTCGTCGCGTACGCCGACAAATATGCGATACCCGTGAAAACCATCGAGGATATTTATGGTCGTCATCAATTTGGCAGCAGCGCCGTGCACGTGCTTGCGCCGGCGGGCTCAGGCTTCTATCCCGAATTGCGCGCCAATGATAATAGCCTCGTCATTCGCGTGGCCACCACACATCACGCGCTGCTATGGCCCGGCGATCTTGAAGTGTTGGGCGAACATCTCGTCGTTGTAGATGGCGCAAATTTGGCGGCAACGATACTCAAAGCCCCGCACCATGGCTCAAACACCTCGTCAACGCCGGAATTTTTGCAGGCGGTTCATCCTGAACATGTGATTTTCTCAACCGGCAAAAATAATCGCTTTCATTTTCCGCATGATGAAATTGTAACGCGTTATGCAGATCGCGGCGTCACCACGTGGAATACGGCAGTTGATGGAGAAATCACTATCACCATAAATCGGCAAAAAATTAGCATCCAAGGCTATGAGCGCCCTTTAAAGAAAAAACATGGGCATTACCATGAGCGAAAAAACGCATAGGACGATACCATGAATCCAAATCTCACCTTGATCAACAATCGCTATGTGAAATTCAAAGAATGTCATGAGCGCGCACGCGCGCATTTTCGCAAGCCCTTGACCCTAACCCACAAGATCTTGGCCGGGCACATGCACGAAATCGAAGACGAGAATCATAACGCCATCGTGCCAGGTCAATCCTACGCGCATTTTTATCCCGACCGCGTCGCGATGCAGGACGCCACTGCGCAGATGGCCATATTACAATTCATCTCCGCCAGAAAATCGCGCGTGGCCGTGCCCACAACAGTGCATTGCGACCACTTGGTACAAGCGTATCAAGGGGCCGCAATGGATTTGAACCATGCCAACATCACCAACCGTGAAGTCTACGATTTCTTGCGCACCGCGTGCGAAAAATACGGCATAGGCTTTTTTAAGCCGGGCTCAGGCATCATTCACCAAGTGGTCCTCGAAAGTTACGCATTTCCCGGTGGCATGATCATCGGCACCGACTCGCACACGCCGAATGGCGGTGGCCTTTCGATGATCGCGATCGGCGTTGGCGGTGCTGATGCCGTCGACGTTATGGTTGGCGGACCACTCCTGCTTAAATGGCCAAAAGTTATCGGCGTGCATTTGAAGGGTCGCTTAGGTGACTGGACGTCACCAAAAGATATCATCCTTAAACTCATGGGCATCTTGACGGTAAAGGGCGGCACCGGCCATGTCGTGGAATTTTTCGGCGAAGGCACGCAGAGCATCTCTGCAACCGGCAAGGCCACAATTACCAACATGGGCGCTGAGCACGGTGCAACATGCTCGATTTTTCCCTACGATGAGACCATGAATGCCTATCTCGTCGCCACCGACCGCAAAGAGATCGCGCACCTCGCCGACAGCTACGTTCAATATCTGCGCGCTGACCCCGAAGTCTACCGCAACCCCACCGAATTCTATGACCACGTCATCGAAATTGACCTCGACACGCTCACGCCACAAATCGTGGGCCCACACACGCCGGATCTGTGTCGCCCCGTCAGCAAATTGAAAAACGAAGTCAAAGAAAAAGGCTACCTCAATAACATAACCGCTGCGCTCGTTGGCTCATGCACCAACAGTTCCTACGAGGACATTTCGCGCGCCGCATCAATCGCGCGTGAAGCCGATCGCTTGGGACTGCGCACCGTCGTGCCCTTCTACATTTCGCCGGGCAGCGAAACCGTTTACACAACCGTGCGCAAAGCGGGCTTTCTCGAGCCGCTCGAAAAAATCGGTGGCGTCGTGTTGGCCAATGCATGCGGCCCGTGCATCGGCCAATGGAAGCGTGACGACGTCAAAATGGGTGAAAAGAACACCATCGTGAGCTCCTACAATAGAAATTTTCCTGGCCGCAACGACGGCAATCGTGAAACGCTGTCATTCTTGACCAGCCCAGAAATTGTCGTGGGCATGGCACTCTCCGGCAAACTCGACTTCGATCCTGAAAACGACGTCCTAAAGACGCCCGACGGCAAATCGATCAAACTCTCGGTGCCAACCGGTGATGCGTTGCCAGCTTGTGGCTTGACCATCGATCATGCTGGACTCATCAATCCACCCGCCGATGGCTCGAGTGTTACCATCGCCGTTGATCCTACATCAGAGCGCTTAGCGCTCCTCGAGCCCTTCCCTGTGTGGGACGGCAAAGACATGCTCGATATGCCCGTACTCTTAAAGGCGGTTGGCAAATGCACCACCGATCACATTTCACAAGCTGGTGTATGGCTCAAATATCGAGGACATCTCGATCGCATCGCGAACAACACGTACATTGGCGCGATCAATGCATACACCAAAACGCCAGGCACTGGTCTCAACATCATCGCAAACGACGGCAAAGAAGTGTCGCTGCCGGATTTGGCGCGTGAATATAAGAGCAAAGGTATCTCGTGGGTGGTGATAGGCGACGAGAATTTTGGTGAAGGCTCAAGCCGCGAACACGCGGCTATGCAACCGCGCCATCTCGGTGCAAAAGCCATCATCGTGCGCAGCTTCGCCCGTATTCATGAAACCAACCTCAAGAAGCACGGACTTTTGCCAT
>CAZRSD010000125.1:0-5647 GCA_964602645.1 uncultured Myxococcales bacterium | reverse complement strand
GTGCTCGAGCGGATGGGCCTGTTTCGCTTTCGTCCGCTTGATCCGCGTGGCGACGACAATGAAACCCTTGGCTTTTGCCCATTTCAAAACGAATATGACGATGAGCGACCGATCGCGGCGCAAGATTTTTATTTCGATGGCAAGATCGTGTTATCCCTGCGCATCGATTCGTTGCGTCTGCCTAAGGATCTCTTGCGCACCCTCGTGAGGAAGAGCATCGCGGCCTATCAACGCGAGCATCGCAAATTCCCTGATAAGACCACCAAGAAGGAAATCGAACTTGCTGAGAGCAAGGGTTTGCGTGCGAAGATTTTGCCGAAAACGAAGATTATCGAGGCGATTTGGTGTCAGAAGAGCCAAGAGTTGCGCGTCTTCACGCGGGCGACGGCGAGCCTCGATCGTTTTCTCGAACTATTTCAGCAAAGTTTTCTCCTGAGACCGGAGCGTCGCGATTTTCCGACTGAAGCGCTCACCTTTAGCGAAAAGATGCAGATGGATATTTCGCCCCACCTTGACCATGAACCCCTGTATGTGCCGCCGCTGCGCATGGAAGTGTAATAGCCTGCTTTAAAAATAGGCTCTAATAGGTGTAACAATGAAAGAACATATTCAACGAGTCGCAGAGCTGCGTGAGAAGGCCAACTTCCTCGGTTATGAATTTTTGTCGTGGCTATTTCTTCTCCTCGATCGCGAAAACGCCAAGGACGAAATCACTGAGCTTGTCAAAGGTATTACGCCAGGGCATTGCTCAGTGGTGCTTGGGCAGCGCTTGGTGACGTGCCTTTTGCTGCACAAAGAGCAAAAGACGTCGGTGGTGAGTCCCTTGCTCGAGGACAGCCATGAAGTGTTCGCAAGCCTCAAGAATGGCCACGTGATTGAGGCGTTGTCGCTCGCGTTTCTTATCGACGAGACGAAGATAACGCTCGGCTTGAACGCGTATGATTTTGCCTTGTCGCAGACTAAGATAACCGCGAATTTCGAGCGCGAATCGGTGGACGACGAAGATTTAAGTGAAGACGATCAAAAGCGCGAAGAGATTTTTTTGCGTATGGCGGCGCTCGCTGACGCCGAAGAGATCATCGATCGACTCTATCGCAAGTTTGTAACGCTACGCCTTAATCGCAGCGCGTATAGCGAACACCTGCGGGCAATGCGCACGCAGGTTGAAGAACGTCTCGGCAATTACTTGAAGAAGGGCCGCCCAGAGGCTCTGCCTTCTGTATTTGGCGTGGCCACCTAGGTGCCCTTTACGGCGCGCTGCATGTTGTTTGGTAGGCGGCAAAGTTGGCGGGCGTTTTGATGAGGCCGTTTTTGTTGAGGAGAACATGCATCAAGTACGCAAGACCACAATGTCCTTTCGCGGTTGGGTGTACTTCGTCCCAAAACAACATCGTCGCGGCGTTTGGGCAGATGTCGGCGGCGTTTGAAGATCCAAGGTAACTTCCTTGGAAGCATTTTTTACCGACTTTAATATCGGGTTGATTCGGTGCGGATAGCTTGGTGAAGCTCGCCGTCATGTCGATGCCGTAGTCAAAAGGCTTTCCGTCGGGACCAAGGCCTTCCATGAGATTGTTAAGCGCCTGTGCCGCATCGAAGAGAATGATTTTGACGCCGCGAGGGCTGAGGCTGCCTTGCAGTTCGGTGATTTTGGCGACGAGTTTCTCATTGTAACGAGCAATGATGCCGCTGAGCGATTGAGCAAACACATATTTATCCTTGGGCGAGTCTCCTCTAAAGCCACTGTTTTCGGTCATGCGCGGCGTTTTGCCCATGTCGGGAAGATTCGCAACTAAAATGTTTTTCGCGCCAAGTGCTACGAGGCCACGAATTTCTTGTTCTATGTTAAACACCGTTTGGTCGGTAATGGAATTGCTGCCAGCGCCGAGAGCGTCGGGATTGTCGATGAAGGTATTGATATCTTCTTTGCGATCAAAGCGCGACAAAAAGTCATTTGCGCCACCCCACAATACGAAGAGTGTTTTCTCGGGTTCGGGGATGCGATTGTGGGAAAGCTCATTGTTGGTGTAGTCCCTGACGAAGTTTCTAATGCTGCTCGTCACAAAGTAGCGTCCAATATCCTTGACGTAGTTTATTACTTGTTTAATAGAGTAGGTAACGTTGTCTTTGGTGACCGCACCACCCGTTGAATAGTTAACGACCGCAAGGTTTGCTTGCTTAGCGAGAAAGTCGCTCCAGGTGCCGCCGTTTGAGAAGCGTCCGAGGAAGAATGGTCGCTCGGGCATGATTTGAATCCAGCGCTTAAGACGCCCCGTATCTGAGAGGCTATCACCAAAGATGACGACGCGGGTTATGGGATTTTCGTTGGTGCTTTCGCCATAGACTATGGGAAAGGCATTGGAGCGCAAATTGGATATCGTTTTCGTATCGCGCGATGCGACTATGCCGATGAGTTTATAGCCCTTGCCTTTGTGTTGCACGTCGATGGAACGTTGGCAAATATCCTCTAGGCCGTCGGTGTTGCGAACGGCCGGCATGAGGTCAGCGCCGGGGGCATCGACGAAAATAGGACCAACCTTTTTGCCCTTGGATGAGTAAATCGCATCGGCACGAACGAAGCCACCATCCTTTATACCTTGGGCGTGGATCTGAGCGCCTTCTTGAGTCTTTGCCCACACCCACGCTTGATTCCACAACGGCAAATTTTGGCCGAAGTCCTTACTTTTTGGATCATAAAAATAGCACGAGATCGGCCATTCATCGCTGCTGTAATAAAGGAGCGCGTCGGTGGGCGGAATCGTGGCCTCTGGTGTGGCCGCAGGATCATTGGTCATATTTTCGGGGCCGCACGCCGAGAAAAAGCCGAACATGCTAAGGCTGATAACGAAAGAAACTAGATTTTTCATAGTCATTGGCTCATCGTTTGCCGGAATTAATAGTTATGAGAAAGCCTATTAACTAATGAGCCGCTATGCAGATGGTGTAGATATCAGTGTTAACCGTCGACTTTAAAGCCTTTGCTCGTCATCCACTCGTTATTTAAGTACTTACTCAAGTAACGCGCTGCGGAATCCACCAGGATGACGAGGACATTAGGCGTTTTAGCAGCGCAAAGATCCTTGCGTTCACGAAAGTATTTGACCGCTCCAAGTACGGCAGACCCGGTTGAGCCACCGACAAAAAGACCGAGTTCACGCACGAGGCGTCGGGCCATAACAAAGCTCTCCTCGTCGTAAACGCGGACAATATCATCCATGGCTTTGAGGTTAATGGTCTTGGGCACGAAATCTTCGCCGATGCCCTCGATTAAATACGAATGGGGTTCGATCATTTTGTTGTGATAGTAGAGATCATAAAAAACCGAACCCTCGGGGTCGACGCCGATGACCTTAAGTTTGGTGTTTTTCTCCTTGAGAAAGCGCGAAATGCCGCTTACGGTCCCGCCGGTGCCAATGCCGACCACGAGGTAATCGAGTGAATCGCCGCATTGCTCCCAAATTTCGGGGCCGGTGCCGTAATAATGAGCGTCGGGATTGTCGAGATTGGTGTATTGGCTTGCGTAAAAGCAGTTTGGTGTTTCACGCGCGAGGCGTGCAGCAACTTTATAGTACGATCGTTCATCGTCAGGTTCCACGTCGGTAGGGCAGGTCAGGACGGTGGCGCCGAGCGCTTGTAACGCATAGCGTTTTTCTGCGCTTTGTTTGTCAGCCATGACAAAGATACATTGGTAACCGCGCAATGCGGCGACCATGGCGAGCCCCATGCCCGTGTTGCCTGAGGTCGCTTCAACGATGGTGCCGCCCGGTTTTAGAAGCCCCCTGTTCTCGGCCATGTTGATCATGTGCAACCCAATCCGATCTTTGATCGAGCCGCCCGGATTAAGAAATTCGCATTTGCCAAAGAGATTGATGTTGAGGTCAGGCACAATGCGCTTCATGTTGACAATAGGCGTATTGCCAATGGTGGAGAGAATGTTCTCTTTGGCGATGTTTTCGATACCCACAGCTTCACCTCATCGGACAACACAGCATTTTATAACCGATAGCACGAAAAAAAATGACGCAGTTTTAACAAATAATACGTTCCCATTTATGCCCACTCCGGCGTAATCTAGGGCAACGTACTATGGGGGGATTATGACACCAAAGAAAGTGCTCTTGGGGTTGACGTTGGTTGCGTTCGGCGCGGTTGCGGTCATGATGGCGAAGCAAAAATATGATACGCCGAAGGCTGATGAGAACAAAGCGGCGAGCGCCACGCATGGAGAACCTTTAAAGGCCCCACCACCAACAAACAACAAAGAGCTGAATAAGCTGAACGAGATGCAAAGTGAAATTGGACAACTCAGCGACGAGAATCTGGCCAAGGAGATAGAAACAGTAAAGACGAAGGCCGAGCACCTTGGCTTGATCAAGGGAGCGAAACCGCAGAACTTTGATATGAATGCAAATCCTGAGGCGAAAGAGGTGCTCATGCGCATGGCGCTCTTACGCGTCGAAAAAGCAAAGCGTGACCGCAAACAAGCAGCTGCAGCCTCAGCTTCGGCGAATCAAAAACCCTAAGGGCTATGATGGCATCGTAGTCGCTATAATGGCGACACGATGGGCCACCCTTGAAGGTGACGAAGCGCTGTAGATGTCACGCACAAAACGACAGTAAGGCGCTAGCTTAATAGCGATTGCAATTTAAGCGCAAGGGACATGTCGCCCTTAACGCGGATCTTGCCTTGCATGAATGCCATAGTTGGGTTCAGTTTGCCGGTAGCAAGCTTAACCCAGTCGTCGGATTCTTTGATGGTGATGGTGCATTGTGCGTCGCCATCTTTCTTGCTGACCCAATTCGCGTCTTTGGTCAAATCAACCAGCCACTTTTCGCCGGCGATGTCAAAGAGGTAACTTGCATTGATCTTTTGGGCCTTTTCTTTGGTAAGGCGCTTTCCCATTTCGTCAAAAACGTTTTGCGGTGTGGTTGCCATTTCTACCTCGCAGTCATGCCTAGGGGTCGTCTAAGTTGTTGGTTTTGTCGCAAAGCTTTGCCTTGCTGTCAAGCACAGGCTTGCTCAGTGACAAATAACAACCAAAGCCTTTCACGAGAAAGAAGTATTCCCTTTTGGCTTACCGTGCTGAGCATTTCGTCGATAGATATACACCGGTGTCGCGCGCTGCCAGCTCATGTCGAGACGAAGTATGGCGAGTTCGTCGAAGTAACGTGTATTGGGTAACTCCTGCAAACTGATGAGGCGAAAATTGTGGGTGAAACTTGCCAAATGAGCGGTGAGTTTGCGCATGAAATCTAACGAAAATGCCGTCGAACAGGTATAAATCACCGACGCCGGCGACAAATCCAGCGTCAAAATATCGGCGTTTTGAAATTGGCAGCGCTTGGCGATATGCGCATCGACCTCATGTGCGCGCTTGAGCGCAAGTAGTGACTCTTGGTGGCGAACCGCCGAAAGCTCGACGCCAATCGCTTTTTTCACGCGCGAGAAGAGTCCAGCGTAGAGCACGACTTTACCAACCCCCGAACCCAAATCATAGAGCACGTCTTTATTGGTGAGTTTCACGTGGCTAAAGAGCTTGTTGGTCGAGGTCACCGTGATTTCACCGTAGACCGGCGAGCCCTTGCTGCTTTTGACCTGCTGCACGTCGTTTTTGGGGATTTCGAAACCGCAAATGTCTTTATAAAGGCG
>CAZRSD010000124.1:2072-5692 GCA_964602645.1 uncultured Myxococcales bacterium | reverse complement strand
CGCGCAGCAGGTGTGAGCGGCAATGGTGCATAGCGACGTTCATAGGCAGACACTAATGCATCAAGCGCATCGTTTGAAAGCGGATTGAGCGTGAGCACACGCAAACGCGAGAGCAATGCGCCATTCAAATAGAACGAGGGATTTTCCGTCGTGGCGCCGATCAAAATCAACGACCCATTTTCTACGTGCGGCAAAAATGCGTCTTGCTGCGCTTTATTAAATCGATGAATTTCATCCATGAACATCATTACCGATTGCATGAACAGCGGCTTGCGCTGTTGCTCTTCGACGATGGCTTTGATATCAGCAATCTTACTCGACATCGCACTCAGATGCACCACGTTCATACCAAATGCCTGCGCATAGAGCCGCGCGATAGACGTTTTGCCCACGCCCGGCGGACCCCACAACAAGATTGAAAGCGGCTTTTGCGCACGAATAATGGACGTGATCATGCCTTTAGGGCCAACGAGGTGGTCTTGGCCAACGACATCATCGAGCGTTTGCGCGCGCAAGAAATCTGCAAGTGGAGTTGATCGTGCCATGAGCGCTATCTAGCAGTATGGGCTTGATTCTTCTAGCATGGACGCCTTGATTTTTGCGCGCCGTACAATGATAATGAACCGCACTTTTTTCTCAAAAAATGGTGTGCCATAGATATATAACGGAACCCTAGGCATACGAATGACTACAATACGAAAATTAGACCTCGCCACCAGCTTTCACGTCGGGGTTTTGCTCCTGACCATTGTCCTGTTTGTGTCGGTGCAAAATTTGCCCTTGTTAAGCACGCTCGGATTTGAATCGGCAAATATGCTCGTCGCGGTATTGGGACCGCTCTTATTTTTAACCGCCTTGCTCAATAACCGAAGCCGCACACAGGGCTTTAACAATTTGATGGCCAAAGAATCACTATGGCTTCTCGCGCATGTTGCGCTAGCACTCGCGCTGCTCGGCGCGCATGGCCTTGCTGCGAAGAGCTGCAGCGAAGGCGCTGGCCTCTTGCCTTTTTTGACGGTGGCCTTCCCACCGCTTTTGCTCAACGTAAGTCTCGGCGTCGTCACGGCCTGTAGTATTCGTCGTGTATGGCTCAAACTCACCATCTTTCTCGCTGCACACGCCATCTACGCAACCGCGATCGCGCTTTTGTGGTGGCAAGAACCAAACTTTCGCATTCTCACCCACGCATCCTTTCTCATCAGCTCGGATCTCTTGACGGGTGGCGTGGTCACCGCACCCATCGTTGGCTTTCGCGCGTCGACATTATTGTTGGCATTGGCTGTTGTGTGGTATGGCATTTGCTTTCTTGGCACGTCGGCAAGAGCTATGTTCAATCGGCAGAGTCCGCGCCCCGCGCTTAATCTCATGGTGCTATCCGCTCTCGTCGGCATACATGTTCTGCTGCACATAAAAAGCGTAGAAGCACTCGGCAATGATCGCAGAGCACTGCTCAAAGACTATGCGTTACTTGCGGAGCAAGATGGCCTGCGTATTTTTGCCAACCCCATCAAAATCTCGCAAGACGAAGCCATGCTCATGTTGCAGGAAGCCCGCTACTATCAATGGCAGCTTACCAAGAGACTCGGCCCACTCAAAAAAATTCCGCTCACCATTTGGCTGCACGATAGTGACGATGACAAATTTCTTTATACCGGCGCAAAGAATGTCCACTTTGCCCTCCCGCGCCATCGCGAGATTCATATTTCCCGAGTAGGTTCACCACATAATGTTTTGGGGCATGAGCTTGCTCATCTTTACGTCGGAGAATATTCACCATCGATTTTTGGTGTGCCGACGTCATTCGCCGTTATCCCTAATCTTGCACTAACCGAAGGCCTCGCAACAGCGCTGACCCATGAACTCAACATTGAAAATGGTCTCACCTTGATTGAGCAAGCACAAGCACTCTATCAAGCCGAAATTCGCGTCGACACGCATCAATTGTTTTCCAATAATCCGCTGCATTTTTCTGCGGTGAATTCACGCGCGGCATACATTTATTCTGCGGCAACGATACTCTTTTTACTTGAGCAATGGCCGGAATCTGAGCGACCGGGACTTTTACAAAAGCTCAGCGCAACAGGCAATCTCAGCGCATTGTTCCCCAATAGATTTGATTACAAGATGGCGCTTGGTGCCTTCAATAAAAAACTGAGCGACGCTACCGTGCCACAAGCGATATTGTGGGCGCACGAGCGGTTTCCCAAGAAGAGCATTTTGACTGCCGATTGCAGCGAGGACACACGGCTCGAATGGCTCCGCGAACGTGCGTTAGTAAATCACGATGCACAAGCTATCATCGAATCGGTCAATCAATTACCGTTAACTGATCGCAGGGCCAAGCTCATCAAAGCGGGGCGACAATTACTTACCGAGCGCCAGTATGTGCCGGCGCTTTCACTCTTTAAAGAAGTTGAATCCGAAATCACCGACACAGCCGAAGCCGCACAACTTCGCCTGTGGATGCTCGATGCGCGTGTGCATCTCGACGACTACGAGGGCGCGTCAAACCTCATCGCCAACCTGAGCGAGGATAATTTATTCGATCCATCTAAACGGCTCTTGCGCATCGCAAAGGCCTTGCTCGCTGATTACACCCAAAACGGCTCCCATCGAGAACTCAGTAAAGCTGCCCTCAAATTCATTTTTTCGGAATCACGCGATGCAACACTTGTGTTTGCCGAGCTTTCACATGCACTCGGCAAAGTCGGTCATCTTACAACAAGCGGCCATGACCCTGTCGTCGCTATTGCCGCGTATCTTGAAGCACGATTCTATCTGCGCATGGAAGCATACATCGAAGCCCAGAGCAAAATGGCAAACGTTGTCGAATTGCGCGCATCGCTGCCCGACATTGTTCAGCGCGAAGCTCGCTTCATGCTGGGCACGCTGCAAAAAGGCCTCAAACAATACTTTGGCGCGCTCTATCTTTACCAAGATCTTTTGATGGAAGCAAAATCCGATGGGGAACGTATCACTATTCACGACGACATCGATCGTTTGCGCTTTGCACAACAAAGCCATTAGCGCACGTCGTTCCCGTTCTGCTACTGCTAGAATCGCCACAATAAAAAAGCAGTTTTTACATATTTGCCGATTTGGATTTTTAGCTAAAAATGCCGTGATATATTTGCCTCATGTCTAAACAAAAAAACAATTTTGTTAAATATCTAATCAACGAACAAATCAAATTGATCGACGATCATAATCCAGAAAATGACTTATTAACAAACATAAATAAACAAATAAAACAAACCAACGCATCAAACACTAATTTACTACAAGAGATTCATCCAGGCATTCATCTTTTAACCATCAGCAAGCCACATATCGTCGACCCGTTGCGCATAAAACGCTTGTCTGATCGCGTGCAATATTCGTTATTGCCAAACAACAACGACAAAAGTTTCTGCAAGCTTTCGCTGTCGCAACTGCGCAATCATGGCCACATCATCACTCCGTCACTTGGATCGCATGCCAATAACTTCATGAAGAATCGGCTCGCCTGTCGCCTGGTATTCTTTTACGAACTAGGCCATCTCGAGCAAATGCTCCTCGACCATCTTGCGCACACGACCATCGTTATCAACGAAGTCTTAACCAATCGCGTTGTAGTTCTG
>CAZRSD010000124.1:0-2062 GCA_964602645.1 uncultured Myxococcales bacterium | reverse complement strand
GATGGCATCTACACCTACCCGCTCAGCCTGAGCAAACTTATCGCGAGCACCATTTGGCTTAACTTGCCACTTGCTCAGGTCATCGACAAAGAGCTCGTTGCTATCAATCACAAATTTAGACTCTATCGTGATCTCTTTACTGCGCTTAGACATCGTTATGCCGACGTCGAATGGACACTCGAAAACGGCACCGTGCAAGCGACTGAACGAGGCGTCACACGCACGTTTGATTATGCAAGTCTCTTGGACGATGTCATTTTTGCACATTACGAAAAACGCATGGACGAGTATCTCAACCATTTTCGTCTAAGTGATCTCGACACCATGTCGTCATTTCCAACGGTTGCTATCCGTTCTTTGGTGCATTTGAAGGCGCGGCCCTATTCACTTTCACGCATTGAAAACGGCTATGCCATAGCGGCGGCAACCGAAGGTGCCGGCAAGCAAACGCCGATAAGCTTTAAGGAACGCGTTCCCGTTCACACGTTTTCATTGTGGATGCATCGTGCGCTCAGGCATCTCTTTCGCCATCAATATCGCGCGCGCGTTGTGTTTTTACCAGAAGATAAGCACTTCGCGTTTTCCCTCGTGGGTGAGCAAGTTGCAACGATCGCGCTGTTTCCTGCGTTGGTGAAAGGCGTCTTCGAATCATTGAATTTAGAAACACCGCAGAGCGTGCGCTTGATTGCGCACAATGAAGATGTCCTCACAATCGCACACGATACTGCATCATGGGTCGACATCAATGCCGTCAATCAACGCGCAACCTCGCTCTTTCGCCTCGTCGCCAATGACGGTGCCGATCCATTATCACTCTTTGAACAAGTGCTTTTGCCTGGCGTCGGCGTGGGTACGTTTCACCTGCGTGTTGTTCCTGACTCATTCTTTGAACTCATCGAAACCGCACAAACCATGCGGCTATCATTGCCGCCCGGGCAAGATCATTATCTACTTGGGCTCGCCTATGAATGCTTGCATGAGTGGGGACTCGCCGTTTCTGAATTTCAGCGAGCGCTTCGCTTCGATGCGCACGATCCTGAAGTGCTGCATGCGCTAGGTTGTGCACTCATGGAGATCGGCCAAATCAAAGAATCGTTGCCGTTTCTCAAACGCGCGTTTGAATTGATGCCTGAAGATCCAGAAGTCGCCAATAACTGGGGCTTATCGAACATGGAATGCGGCTATCTGTCCGACGCTATTAGAGCTTTTGAACGAGCAGTGCGCCTTAGTCCCGGCTCTGCTGACTACCTTAAGAATTTAGGTCACGGCTATTTGCTTGCCGCGCGTCCTCGTGATGCATTGCTTGAGCTCAACAAAGCTATCAAATGCGATCCGCATTCTGCTGAAGCACATGCCTCACTTGCGCATTTATATCTCGCATCCGGCGATGAATCGCGCGCCAAAGAGCATGCGATGCTTGCATATAACGAAAATCCCGTCGACGCCAATATTGCAAACATGCTGTGGCATCTTACGCTGGGAAAAAAATAATTTGTTGAAGCGCCATGTCTGAAAAACTTGTTTTAGCCTTAATGCAATCACGTGATCTCGTGCCGGTCATAACGGCACCCGAGACGATTGAAACCGATCGCTACACGATTAACGACGTGGGCGTGCCCGAAGATTTGCTCATGGAAAGTGCTGGCGCTTTGGTTGCGCGTACTGCCATGCGCATACTGCGCAGGCGCAACGACGCGTGCATCGGCGTTTTTATTGGCGCTGGAAATAATGGCGCTGATGCAATTGTCGCGTGTCGCTATCTGCTTTCGAGCGGTTATTCCTGCCGGATCGTTTTTCTCGCTGATGAAGCACACTACTCGAAAGCGCTGCGACATCAAATTCGCCTTTTGCAAAACGCTCTTTGTCACTTAGGCGCCGATACATCACGATGGTTTTTGCACGAAAATTATCACGATCTTTTTTCACACGCACATGATGTGGTTGTCATTGATGGCATCTTTGGCGCAGGACTTAGTCGTCCGCCAACGGGCGCGGAAAAGCAAGCGATCGATTTTATTAACGACATGCGCGAAAAAAAGCGATCGCGCTGCACGGTCATCAG
>CAZRSD010000123.1:3624-5697 GCA_964602645.1 uncultured Myxococcales bacterium | reverse complement strand
GCGCACCCTCCTCGGCATGCTCAAAAATCGCCTCAAACATCAAAAGGAGGTGGACCAACACATGCTCGCGCTCGTTGATGAGCTTAAAGCGCAAATCAAGCACTCCACATCGAGATTACAGAAACTGAAGTTGCGACACTTCAAACTCACCCGCGATATCGAGGACAAATTTCACAAAAAATGGGGCCGCCTATTCAAAGAAAACCAAGAACTTTCGCGCTTCGGCGCGCAGGTGCGGCAGTACGCATGCATCTACACCGATCACATACGCAATTTTCTGCACTATGGCGCAAACCACCTCTTCATTGCTCACAAAGAGCGGATGACCCACGAGTTTGATTTAGATTAAGCGCGCATCTAAAAAGTATATTTTTCGATTGATGCAACGTGACTGATCCGCACAGCTGCTCAAGCCTCTCATAATAGCTAGCTTCAAGAAAGACATCATTTCTTCATGGATTAGCATATGAGACTATCGATTAAAATAATATTTGTTCTGTCCGCAATTGTGCTCGCTCAACAAGGTTTTGCCGAAGTTTGCTGGAAGTCCTCCTACGGCCGCGGCGTCGGTACTATCCCGGGCACTTGTAAACCAAAAGAAACCAAGAGCGGCTTGCTTTGCTACCCTGATTGCAAACCTGGCTACTACAACGTCGCTGGCGTTTGCTGGCAGGGTTGCCCCGATGGCTTTCGCGACGACGGTGCATTCTGTCGTAAAGCCGAATATGGCCGTGGCGCCGGTTATGCGTTATGGGATGAAGGAAAATGCAATCGCGACAACAAACAAGGCTGCGAGAAGAACGGCCTCATGTGGTATCCGAAGTGTGCGGCCGGCTATTCGGCATTCGGTTGCTGTATTTGTCGACCTGACCAGACCTGCCCTCCAGGTTGGAATGCAGTTGCTGGTTCCTGCCAAAAATCCTCTTACGTCGTAGGTCCGATCACGCCGAACTGCGGCGACAAACAATACGATGCGGGACTTTGCTATAAGACCTGCAGCACCGGTTACAACGGCATTGGTCCGGTTTGCTGGGGACAATGTCCTCCAGAACTACCGGTTGATTGCGGTGCCATGTGCGGTAAATCCGCTAGCGATTGCGTGAGCTCGATCAGTCAAATGGTTCTCTCGGTTGGTCAGGTCGCTGCAAAAATCGCCGAAACGGTTGCAACCCTTGGCGCATCCGCAGGAGCTGACGCAGCTATTCAAGCTGCAAAAGCAAGCGCTATCGCCACTATTAAGGCAACTGCGAAAAAGATAGCGCCACAAGTTGCAAAAATCGGTGCTGGTGCCATCGTCAATGAGCTTAAGAAGCAAGGTCTCGACGAAAAGATGGCTCAGCAGTTAGCAAAGGTTACCACCGACCCGGAAACCTTCGACTACATGGGCTTCCTCAAAGACGTTGACCCAACGGGCATCGCCAAAGTCGTTGATTCGTTCAACAAGAAGATTTGCCCAACACCTAAATAAGCTCACAACGGTTTAGCACCGTCGACACGCAGCATTTTTGGCTAGGTAAACCACCGGCCAAGAATGCTGTTTAATTTTTCAGTAGCACTGAGCAAATCCTTGTGCGCAATCCATTCATTGGCTTGATGGGCAATGTCAATGGTACCCGGGCCAAAGATGAGGCAATCAATACCGTGTTGGCTAATGTTGCCGCCATCGGTTGAATACTGCGCGGCAGAACTGCCAGTGTCGTTGGCGAGTGGCTTAAGAATCTGCTCAAGACGACTTCCTTGCTTGGTCATCATAGGCGGCGAGCAGCGCTCAAGATGCGTCGTGATAGTGGCCTTGCTCTCACCGAGTTCTTTGTGCGCTACCTCATTGATGCGCGCGACCATGTCGTCGATCGATGTATCCGGCAGCGGGCGGAACCCTAGTGTAATGTGCGCTTCATCGGGAACTATATTGACCGCTGTGCCGCCATGTATTTCGCCGATGTTGAGCGTCACATATGGGCGCTTAAAGTGCGCTTGGTAACTTGTTTCGCTTTTAAGTTTGTCCTCGAGCGTAAAGATGCCCTGCATCGCACGATGCAGGGCCTTGATGGCGGATATACCCAAATCAGGATC
>CAZRSD010000123.1:0-3610 GCA_964602645.1 uncultured Myxococcales bacterium | reverse complement strand
GGTGACGTGACCCGCATGCATGCGCAAGATGCCAAAGTCGGTGGGCTCGCCGATGAGCGCAGCTTCGGGCAGATGCGTGAAGTAATGCTTGAGCAACGGTGCCGCTTGTTGCGAGCCTAGGCAGCCGACTTCTTCATCGTACGTCCACAGCAACGAGAGCGGCGCATTAAGTTGCTCGAGGGGAAATTGTTTGAGCGCAATGAGGCTCGCCGCTATGAACCCTTTCATGTCGGTCGTGCCGCGCCCATAAATCCGCCCGTCACGTTCCACCAATTCGAAGGGATGGCTCTGCCAGTTTTGGCCGCCCACCGGCACCACATCGGTGTGGCCCGACAGCATGAGACCGCCCGGCCGATCAGGCCCAATCCGGCATAGGAGGTTAAACCGATCTGGCTCATCCATGCTCTTGATGCGCACCATGTCGAAGCCAAGCGGACGTAAAAACTGCTCTAAATAGTCGACAATCTGCTCGTTGCTGTGGCGCGAAAGGCTCTTAATCGCAATCAAATCTCGCAGGATATCTTTGACATTTTCCGTGCTCATGATTTTCTCCGCAGGCTTATGGTCAGTCCCGTCTAGTATAACGACAACATTTTTGATAAAAGTTCTGAGCTTATGCGTAAAGGAGATTCCCATGTACACGCTCATCAGAAAACCAGCGCCAGATTTTACTGCTGAAGCCGTCCAGAACAACGGCGACTTTAAAGAAATCACCTTGTCGAGTTTTCGCGGGCAAAAATACGTCGCGTTATTTTTTTATCCGCTCGATTTTACCTTCGTGTGCCCATCAGAAATCATTGCGTTTTCTCGTCGTGCTAAGGCTTTTGAAGAACGTAACACCGAAATCATTGGCGTTTCTGTCGATTCAAAATTTTCGCACTACGCATGGCGCAATACTTCGATCGAAAACGGCGGTATTGGCAACATCGAATTTTCCCTCGTCTCCGACCTCACTAAAGAAATTTCCCGCGACTATGGCGTCTTGATCGACGACTCCGTAGCGCTGCGCGGCACCTTCCTCATCGACAAGCAAGGCATTATCCGTCACGCAACACTCAACGACTTGCCGCTTGGCCGCAATGTAGACGAAACCTTGCGCATTATCGACGCTATTCAGTTTAACGAACAGCACGGTGAAGTTTGCCCCGCTGGCTGGGAAAAAGGCAAGCAAGGCATGCGCCCGAACGCGAGTGGCGTTGCCACCTATTTGGCAAATCACGCTCAATCGCTCTAAAGCGCTTGTGTTGTCCTCGGGCAAACAGCCCGAGGTTGTTTTCTCGTAGAATCAAGCGAGCATTCATGAGTCTCGCCCGACGGGTAGATGCGTGTCGTTGGATAAAGAACTGGCTATTGCTGAGCAACTGGTAAGGCATGCCGGCTCGCTCACATTACGCATGCGCGATGATTTGCGCATTTCCCATAAACCAAGAGGCTTAGGCCCCGTAACGAATGCCGATGTCGCCGTCGACGATTTGATTGTACAACGTCTCGCCAAAGAATTTCCCCACGATCGCATCATCAGCGAAGAAAGCTGCCCCGATACGTGCGCCGACATCGGCCTTGGTCGCGTTTGGTTCGTCGATCCCATCGATGGCACGGCGAGCTATATTTTAGGCAACAACGATTTTGTGGTCATGATCGGGCTCGCTATCGACGGCATCGCGCGCATTGGTGTCGTGTATCAGCCCGCAACCGATAGTTTGTGGCGCGCGGAATTCGATCCCGTTGGTCGCGATACTTTTGCCGAAACCATTGTCGCCGCGGCAAAAAAGCCGCTCACTGTCGAGATGGCCGAGCAACCAAAAGAGCTCACGCTCATCGCCTCGCGCACACGTCGTTCGACCCGACAAACCGAAATGCTCAAGCGCCTCCTGCCAACCCACATTATTTATCGCAGCTCTATTGGCCTCAAAGCCATGGTAATTGCCGAGGGCGGGGCTGATTTTTATATTGCATGGTCCAATAGCATTGCGATGTGGGATACGTGCGCGCCCACAGCTATTCTCACCGCGGCCGGTGGCCACGCATCATTTATAGACGGCACGCCGCTTAATTTTTTAGGCGATGTCAATCAAAGTCAGCCGGTATTGCTTGCGCATTTTAAACCAGCGGCCCAATTTTTCGACGAGCTTAAAGACATCGCTACCATGTAGCGAACACGTGTGGTCAGCAATCGAGTAGGAGGGAGATTACCGCTCAAACCTCAATTGT
Organism: uncultured Myxococcales bacterium; assembly: GCA_964602645.1. Lineage (GTDB taxonomy): Bacteria > Myxococcota > UBA727 > UBA727 > JABDBI01. The sequence goes on along the minus strand of CAZRSD010000123.1, from coordinate 1,399 downwards.
CTGGGTACCTATTGCAATAGTTATACCTGCCTTACCCTTTGGAGTCTCATCAAGGGAATAAACTTTCAGGGATTGCGCCCAAACAAAAGTATTTAACCAAATTGGTCAGCATATTTAGCCGCAAGGCCTCATCCTGGCAGTGCACATGCTAACATAACCTAGCAAAAAGCCATCTCAAAATGGTGAGATGGCTTATCGAATCGGTAAGATTAATCCAAATCTATTTATATGTGCATTTTTGTGTTGATATCGGTTCGCCATACTGATAACCAAGACCAGCATTTGCATCTTCGATATCAGCAGAATAATGACCATCTTCAAACACAATGATTTCCAAAATCCTCAAATAAGGTTTGATCGGTGCGAAAAATACGAATTGATTAATCATGTGAGAATTATGACCAGGTAACGTTTTAGAATTGCGTTTAAAATAAATATCTTTCTCTGTGGGAGTTCCCCCATCGGGCTGCTGATAACCATCATGAGACAATTTATTGTTGGACTGCCTGCCCATTATTTCAGGTATTGCTTGAACGCCCACCACCAGGATGATTGTCTTATCCCCCTTAACGGCTGTTGAATCGGTGCTTTTCATACAGCCATATCGCTTAGATTCATTGGGGTTAGCAGCTAAGTAAAGACCTTGTCCTAACGCAGTGGTAGAAGCCATGTTAAAAGCAAGAAAGTCCCTTCCCGTAGCAAACTTCTTTAGAAGAGGGTCGCCTGGCCCACCAGAGCTCGAGCCGTGAAATAACACAATATATTCTTTGCCACCAACAGTTCTTCTATCAGGTACGATATCAATAAGCCGTTCGACGCTACCATCTGCCTTCATCACAGTATTGTCATTGGGCTTAAAGGTCCACGGCATGTGTTTAGGATATGCCGATGAAAAAGTGCCATAGAACCAATTTTTAGAAATTTTATCCCACCATACCTGAGCATACTTGGCAGACACTGGATTCGTGACTTTTTCTCGATAGGTATAGCCAAAATAATCTCCCGGTGAACCCGAAGAAACAGTAGTTGTAACCGGCGCATTTGCATTTTCGGGCCATGGAACGCAACCCGCATTATTGCAAGGAGTAAAGGCTAACGAAGCTTTAGGTGGTGTAATCAACTTCCAAGAAAAATCGACTTGATGGGTCTGATTATCCGTTTTTGTGCTGGTGGAGTCTTCATAAGACACATACAGTTTTCTGTTAAACGATGCTGCGCTAGTTGGCTTGACCGAGAATACAAATTTACAGTCTTTCTTGGGCGCAAGCACGGCCGCGCTACAAGTAGAAGAAGAATCAATTTGAATATAGTAGCTAGGATCATCGAACAGTATAGCATCGGCAAATCCTGGATAACTAGGGTGTTCGCGTGCAATCTGCAAATTCTTCACTGGGGCGGT
>CAZRSD010000122.1:0-5721 GCA_964602645.1 uncultured Myxococcales bacterium | reverse complement strand
ATTTGCCCGCTCTGCACCGATTCGGTGTCGAGCACGTAGGTCACCGGAATGCGCACGTCTTCGAGGATCGGATTAAGTTGCCGCGCAGTTTGCACATACGGCACTTCTACGAGGAGAACCGCATGCGATCGGTTCATCTTTTGATTGCCCTTTAAGTACTCAAGCGACTCGGCGAGGGAAATGAACGGCAAACGCTGATTGATATGCGTCAAGAGTTTATGCGCCTGACGTGGCGTAATAGCTGTGCGATTTTGAGAATGCGGATGCTGCAAGAAGAGCTGCGACTCGTCGATCACCCGGTGCAAAGAAAAAAACGCGATGCAATGACCGCGCGCCTTTTCGCTTATTTTGTGCAGCAATCGCTTCGAGAACGGCAGCTTTGCCACGTATTCAAAGGCTCTCTTAATGCTGTCTTGTGATGTGGTAAAAAGCATACGCCTTCCTTACCATGCGAACAGAATTTCGAAAGGCGTTGCTATTCTATGCGCAATGCGTCGTCAAATGCGCGTTTTACCGCGACGGCTACCATGTGCTTCCTAAAACCAACATCACCCGCGAGATTAGTTTGCGGATGACATTTTTTGTGCGCAAAGTCAGCAATGCTGTGGACGAGGTCTTGGTTGTAGCGAAGATGGGCGAAGTCAGCAAGAACAAGGCATTTGGGTTTTGCAACTAAGGCGTTGATTACAAGCCTTCCATTTACCAATTTTCCGTCGTCAATTTGAAAACACACCGCAACGCTGAGTAAGGGAAAATCTATGCTATCACGCATGCGAACTTTGTAAAATCCCGCATAAGAGTCTGCGTTGAGCGCTAACCGCACGTTGGTTACGACATGCCCAAGCGGCAACACATGGTTTTTTTCGCCATGCGCCGTATAGAAATCATCGAGCGGCATGGTGTAGGTCCCGTGTGGACTTTGTATCGTAACCATTGCGTCGTAAGCCAAAAGCACCGTCGCAAGATCATTTGACGCGGCAGCAACACAGCGCTTGCCAGTTTTGACGACGTGACACGCGCAACCATCTTTCTTGAGACAAAACCCAAGAGCACTTCGCCAAAACTCGGTTTGATTGAAGTAAAGGCAGCGCGTGTCGAGACAAATATTGCCACCGACCGTGCCCATATTGCGAATTTGAGGTGAGGCGATGCGGCTACTTGCGTGGGCAAGTGCGGGAGCGCGAGACTGAATGTCACCATGTTCAGCAACGTGACTCAGTTTCGTGAGCGCACCAAGAGTGATGTGAGATTGCGTGATTAAGACAAAGTCTAATTCCTTTAGTCGTCGCAGAGAAATAATGTGGGCGACATCGTACAAACCATGTTTGAGATTGGGTAAAAGATCGGTGCCGCCTGCCATGAATTTGGTGCGGTTGTCGACGTGATGGAGAAGCGCTGCCAGTTCGGCCAAATTGGCTGGTTTTAGAACGGTAAAAGGCTTTAATGGCAGCATGGCTTATTGATCCCTCCGCGCCTCAGCGAGAGCCGCGAGGACCTTTTGCGGCGAAAATGGCAAGCTATTGAGACGAATGCCGACAGCGTGATAGATCGCATTCGCAACAGCAGGAATCGCACTATGCAAAGGACCTTCGCCCGCTTCTTTGGCGCCATAAGGACCATTTTGATCGGCATCCTCTACATACATCGCGTGAATATTTGGCGTGTCAACGGTGGTGGGAATGCGATAGTCGAGAAGGTTTGAGCCCATGAGCATGCCTTTTCGTGCACCGTCGTCTTCATCGGTGATGAACTGCTCAAGCACGACTTCGGCGGCACCCATATACGTGCTGCCTTCGATTTGTCCCTCAACGAGATCAGGATTGATCGCGCGACCACAATCATGCGCGACGTAGATTTTGTGAATCGTGATCATACCGGTTTCGCGGTCGACGCTTACGTCGGCAACATGTGCCGTGCACGAATAAGCTGGCGATGCACCGATGCTACCGCCACGATAATCACCACCTCGCGCTACGGTTCGATAGTCACCAGAGAAAGTGAGAGAGCCGCTCTGTGCTTCGGCAAGCTCTACCGCCTTGGTGAAATCGAGATTGGCCTCGGCACAACGCGCGTGATGAATGCGGTCGCCGAAAAAAACTACATCGCTTGGTTCTACCGTTTGGTTTAGCTCTGCTTGCCAATGTTCATTGGTAGTGAAATAGTTTGCCGCTGCCGTCGACAAAACCGCTCGAGCCTTGCGCAATGCTTCTTGTGCCGCATGGCCCATCATGAGCGTTACACGGCTCGAATAGGAACCAAGATCGACCGGACAAAGATCGCTATCTCCCGTGACGACGTTGATGCGATCCATGCTGACACCGAGTTCCTCCATGGCGATATGTGCAAGCACCGAATTTGAACCTTGGCCAATGTCGGCCGCACCACTCAGTATGGTGATGCGACCAGATCGATCGATGCGCACTATCACCGATGATTGCGGCATGTCGTTTGGATAAACGGGAAAATTAGTGCCACTAATGTACATGCTCGTCGCGACACCAAGGCCGCGATTGGGTGGCATTGCACGTCGCCGCTCGTACCAATCTGATGCGAGGGCAACGGCATCGAGAGTCTGTGGGAGCCCTAGCGAGCCTATTTTTTGGCCATTTACCGTCGTGCTCCCCGCAGAAAGTGCATTGCGTTTACGAAATTCGATAGGGTCAAGGTGCAACCGCTCAGCAGCCATATCGCAGAGTACTTCAAAGGCGAACCGAGGTTGAACTGAACCGTGGCCGCGCTTTGGCCCGCACGCAGGCTTGTTCGTGTAATAGCGCGTGGCGTGAAAATGGTACGTCTTCATGCCAACGGGACCGGTGAGCAATTGTCCTGCATAAAACGCCGTGATCATGCCGAACGATGCGTATGCGCCACCGTCAATATCGATGAGGCTCCGCACGGCCGTGATGGCGCCATCATTTGAAAGTCCCATCGTCATGGTCATGGCCATAGGGTGGCGGCCGCGATGGGCAAAGAAAACTTCCTCACGCGTGTAGAGAATTTTTATCGGGCGCTTAAGATGCAGCGATGCGATGGCAACGACAAACTCAAGATCGAAGGGTTCACTCTTGCCACCAAAGGCTCCACCAACGGGCGGCTGCACGACACGAATCAGGTGCGGCTCACGTTTTAATACCGACGAGAGCGATCGGTGGAGGTAGTGGGGAACTTGCGTAGCGGAGTACACGGTGAGAATGCCTGAAGGTGCATAATCGGCTATGGCTGCATGCGGCTCGATCGGCGTGTGGGTGGTGCCATGAAAGAAAAATTCATCGTGCAAAACCAGATCGGCTTTGGCAAGTTCAGCATCGACGTTGCCAAAACTCAAATTGACCTCTTTTGTAATATTGCCAGACTTCGCGTGTTCATTGACTTGCAGCGAATTCACTTTGGCATCAGCGACGGACAAAATCGGCGGCAAGACTTCATAGTGCACCACAAGTTTTTGTGCGGCGTAGTGAGCCTGATATTCAGTCTCGGCAATTACCGCTGCAACTGCATCACCAACGTAGCGCGCTTTGTCGAGCGCGAGAGGATATTCATCTTTGGTCCATGGAATTACGCCGTACTTTTCCGGCAAGTCGGCGCCGGTGATAACGTCAAGCACGCCATCAAGACTGCGTACACTTTCTTTGTCGACGTGTACGATGCGTGCATGTGGATGCGGGCTGCGCGCGATCTTGCCAAAGGCCATACCGGGAAGTTTCACATCGTCGGTATAGCGAATGCGGCCAAGGACTTTATCAAGAGCGTCGATTTTTTTATGGCGATAACCAATGCCCAAGCCGTCAGGCCGTACCGTTTTTAGGCTGTCGGAAATGGTGGTGCCGTGTTCGCGAAACTTCATGCGTCACCTAGATGCGGTCGATTCGCTTCGAGCAGCTTCACTGCGTGATCAAGATCGTGCGCTTGTTTGGTCAATACCAAACTCGCGCAAAAGACCGCAAGGTAAATCTTGGTATAGCCGGTGCAGCGACAAAGATTGCCACTGAGTGCGATTTTAATTTCGCTAAGTGTTGGTCGAGGATTTTTCTTAAGCAGCGCGTGTGCGGACAAGATCATGCCTGGTTGGCAAAACCCGCATTGCAGGGCGCCGCATTTTTCAAAGGCACGCACGATGAGCGCGGGCTCATCAACGCCGAGGCCTTCAATGGTGGTGATGGCCTCGTCATCTGAGACGGTTGCGGCCAAGCTCAAACATGACAAATGTGGCTCATCGTTAATGAGAACCGTGCAGGCACCACAATCGCCCTTGTCGCACCCTTGCTTGGTGCCTATTAAGTCTAAGGTGTAGCGGATTACTTCTAAAAGAGTATCTTCAGGTTTGATTAAGGCACTATAGAGGCGGTTATTAATCGATAAGGTATGGCTCTCGCGCTTTTTTGATTCGGTCATAGCCTCGATCACTCCGTAATACCGTGGTTTAACCTATGTAAATCAAAGCAAAACCCGTAGGAAGGACTCGGTAGTAGAAATGCCTAGATTTTAGTTTTGATTCCTGCTCGCACGTATCGCGATGTTCATCATCCTCTTAACGGCGTGATGAGCTCGCTTGTGGCCTTTTACATTTTTTACGGACGGCTCTCATATGTTTCATGCAACTACCATTTTAGCGGTACGAAAAAATGGTCACCTCGTGATGGCTGGCGATGGCCAAGTTTCACTAGGCAATTCCATCATCAAAGCCAACGCTAATAAATTGCGCATCTTGTGCGACGGTAAAGTGCTTGCCGGATTCGCTGGCTCTACCGCCGATGCATTCAAGCTTTTTGATCTGTTTGAAACCAAGATCAAAGCACATGGTGGCCAATTCGTTCGCGCGGCTGTCGAGCTTGCAAAAGAATGGCGCTCTGATCGAATTTTGCGACGCCTTGAAGCTATGCTTCTCGTTGGTAACAGCGAAAAAACCCTGGTGATCACCGGCAGTGGCGACGTGCTCGAGCCCGATTATGATGTACACGCTATCGGTTCCGGTGGCCCGTACGCGCTTGCTGCGGCACGCGCGCTGATCGATACGACCGAGCTCGACGCAAAAACCATCGCCAAAAAATCGATGGATATTGCTGCTGACATTTGCGTTTTCACCAACAACCATCAAGTTTTCATAGAACTTTAGTATTCGGAGTATTTTATGATGTACGAGGGCAAAGCCTTTACTCCCCGCGAAACGGTTTCCGAACTTGATCGTTTTATCGTCGGTCAAAAGCAAGCGAAGAAGGCGGTCGCCATTGCGCTTCGCAATCGTTGGCGTCGTCAACACGTTGACAAGCGTCTGCAAGATGAAATTCTCCCGAAGAATATCATCATGATCGGACCCACCGGATGCGGAAAAACCGAAATCGCACGACGTCTTGCCAAGCTAGCTAATGCACCGTTCGTAAAAGTTGAAGCCACCAAATTCACTGAAGTCGGCTATGTTGGTCGCGATGTTGATTCGATGGTGCGCGATCTCGTCGAGTGCGCCGTCAAAATGGGGCGTGAACAAGCGATGGACGGCGTGAAAACCCGTGCGGCAGAACTTGCAGAAGAGCGCATGTTAGATCTCTTGTTGCCTGAACCGCCAGCATCCCGTCACATGCCATTTGATATGCGCGATGTTGATGAGGAACGAAACGCCGCTGACCGCCACGGATCGACGGAAGCGCGAGAAAAAATGCGCGCGATGTTGCGCGAGGGTAAATTCGATAATCGCGATGTGAGCGTTGACGTTGCCGCGACACCATT
>CAZRSD010000121.1:0-5744 GCA_964602645.1 uncultured Myxococcales bacterium | reverse complement strand
ACGCGGCCACTCGTTTTGTCGTTATGCCGACGATTGCAATATATACGTTCACACGCAAAAAACGAGGCAACGACCTCAAGTAATGATTTCTCCTCATGACGGTAGCATGTTTTAACATTGGTTCTAGGCAACGAACCCAACTTATTTTATATAAAAACTGATGAGCACATAATGCGTTAAAACACTCTATTGCCAAGCGCAAACAAAAGCGCGACGATGCGTCATGCTTAATGCGCGTAATCTAAAATTATCGTTCGGCTCGCGAGTTATTCTCGACGATGTTTCTATTTCGCTGCTCGCGAGAGAGCGCGTCGCATTGGTGGGGCAAAATGGCGTCGGTAAATCCACGCTGCTTTCGATTCTCGCAGGCTTTCAGCCTGACGATGGCCGTGTTGAATATCCTAAAGAATTGCGGATTGGTTATTTGAAACAGGTTCCTGATTTGGACAAGGACCTGACCGTAACGGAGACCGTGCGCTTAGGTATGGCTGAGCACCTTGCGCTCATCAAAGAGCATCAAACACTCTGTCATGAGCTTGCGTCGATGAGTGATGGCCCGGTGCGAGAAAAGCTCATCAAAAAAATCGACGAGCTCACGCGGCAAATCGATCTTAAGGGCGGCTTCGACGTTGATTACTGGGTTGAGCGCGTGTTGACCCGGCTCGGTGTGCGCGCGCGCGAACAAACTATCAACACACTTTCTGGTGGTGAGCGACGTCGCGTTGATCTTGCGCGGATATTGCTGCTGTCGCCGGATATATTTTTACTTGATGAACCGACTAACCATCTTGATGTGTCGGCTATAGAATTTCTCGTGGAGACATTTTCGAATACGAAAGCTGGGCTGATTTTTATTTCGCACGATACGCGTTTTGTCGACGAGCTTGCCACAAAAATTCTTGAACTTGCGAACGCTAAGATCTTTTCACACGATCCACCATTTGCGAATTACCTTGAGAACAAAGTTTTGCGCGAGGCGATTGATGCGCGCTCCTTGCATAGGCGCGAGCGCTTGATGGTGGGTGAACTTGCGTGGCTACGCGCGGGGACGCCGGCACGCACCACCAAACAAAATGCGCGCATTGATCGTGCGTATGAACTCATGGATAGCATTGAGCGCGACTTTCGCACGCAAAATAAAAAGCGATTAGAAATCGAGAACGCGACGGCAAAACGCTTGGGCAATACCATTGTTGAACTGCAAGAAGTGGGTGTGGCATATGGCGACCGCGTGCTCTTTAAAAACTTAAATCTCAAAGTTGTGAGCGGACAACGTTTTGGTATCTTGGGTAGCAATGGCGCCGGCAAAACAACATTGTTGTCGATATTGGCGAAGAAAATTGTGCCAAATTTTGGCCAGATTGTGTTTGGTAAGAACACCGCGATTATTCAATTCGATCAGCAACGTGAGCAGCTCAACGGCAACAACACGCTTAAGGAAACACTCGCTGATCATGGCGATTATGTGCATGTGGGCGAGCAAAAATATCACATCGCAAGTTATTTGGAGAAATATCTCTTCGCGCCCGACGACGCCAATCGCAAAGTGGCGACGCTTTCGGGTGGTGAGCAAAATCGTCTGCTGCTTGCAAAACTGTTTCGTCACGATGCGAATTGTTTGCTGCTCGATGAGCCGACTAATGATCTCGACGTGTCGAGCCTGGCGGTGCTTGAAGAAGCGCTCTTAGCATTTGATGGCGTCGTCTTTGTAGTGAGCCACGATCGCAATTTTTTGGATCGCGTGTGTAATGCTATTATCGCGTTTGTGCCGGAGGGGGTCGAGCATCGCGTCGACGTTTTTCCTGGCAATTACAGCGACTATCTCGTGCTCAGCGCGCGCGCGAATAAAGAGCGCGAGGAAGAAAAATCTGTGGCACCCCAAAAAGCGCCCGAAAAAGCTGAGCGCGTCAAAATTAAAAAGAAGCGTAGCTTTAAAGAAGAACGAGAATATCAAAAGATTGAGCGCGTCATTGAAGGCCTTGAGCACGAGCGCGATCAACTGCACGGACAGCTTGCCGACGGCAGCTTGTTTAAAGATGAAAAAGGTGACGTTGAAGAGAAGCTTGCACGCTTGCACGTTGTTGAAGGTGAGATCGAGCGGCTCTATGCGCGATGGCAGGAGCTCAGCGATTTAGGCGGCTGAGAACGCTCTTCGTTCGCGAGTATTTCGTCTAGCGATTGAACTTTTAAATACAGTGTCAAAGGTCCATGGAATTGTGTTGAGCGCTATTGCAATTTGCGAATTAGTTGCCATCATCGCGTTATCTACTATTAGGTGAACTGCCATGTTAGTCTGTATGCGCGTCAAGCGGGCAAGCCGTACCACTTGACTCCATTAAAACCTGAAGATTTAGTTTCAGCTCGAGAATCACGTGCCGCTGGCGCTTGCTTTTTCAGCCGGTTTTAATGTCGTCAGGTCATTGGTGAGCAGTTTTCCTCCCCCGAATTAGCGTGTGAACCGAATTGGTCCAGATTTCCGAGGCTAGGAAAGCGCTCATGGTCATTATTTTTCTAAAAAGATACGTTTATATTTTAGGGTTTTTTATGTCGTTATTTTTGCGACGAGAATCGTTGTGGATTCCCGTTATATTGCTCGTAATTTTGATGAGCTGCTGGATCGAGCTAGACCTTTATGCGCCGAGCTTTCCTCAGATGATGCATTTCTTCTCGACGACCGAGCAAGTGATGCAGCTGACGCTCAGCCTTAATTTTCTTGGCTTCTTCGTTGCAAGTCTCTTGTGTGGCCCGCTTGCCGACGCTTTTGGCAGGAGAATCGTGGTGCTTTTGGGTTCGGTGGTATTTGTGTTTGGCAGTGCCATCTGCCTCTTTGCGCCCTCAATAGCGTGGATGCTCGCTGGCCGTCTCATACAAGGCATTGGCGTGAGCGCGCCGGTGACTGTTTGTATGGCGATCATCGCCGATATCTATCAAGGTGAGCGGCAGATAAGATTGTTGTCGAGGATGAATAGCACGATTACGGTGACCATGGCTTTGGCACCTGTGGTTGGTGTTTACCTCACCGATAACTTTGGTTGGCAAGCAAACTTCATGACAATATTTGGCCTTGCGGTCTTGGGCCTCGCGCTGGTTTTGCTCTTTGTGCCTGAAACGCATGACAAGAGTTTGCGGACGAGCTTTAATGCGAAGAGCCTCGTGTCTGGCTATCTGACGCTTTTGAAGAGCAAAGAATTTATGGTTGCCACGCTCGGTCTGTGCTTTTCAATAACGCCGTATTTCGTGTTGATTGGTATTTTGCCGTTGTTGTTTATCGAGCAATTGCACGTATCGATACATGAGTACGCATTGTATCAAGGCTCGATCGTGGGACTCTACTCAGTGTTAAGCCTCGGCATACCATTTATTTTGGCGCGCTTTGATCGCTATAGAGTTGTAGTCCTGAGCACCTGCTTTGCGATTTCAGGACTAGGTTTGGCACTTCTGGCAAGCGCCTTGCTTCCTGATCACCCGATGATGATTACGTCATTCATGTGGATCTATGTCATTGGCATCGTGGTGCCACCGACGATGATGTTTGCGGGTGCTATGGACATGTTTCCAGCGTTACGTGCTTCGGCATCGTCGCTCATTCAGGCGTTGCGCATGTTATCGATGGCACTCGGTACAGCGCTTGCCGGCACATTCTATGACGGCCGCTTTTTGCCGGTAGCCATGGTGATGGTGCTGTTCATGGTCCTTGCGATTCCCATGATCGGTTTTATGTTGAAGAAGAATTCGTCGACGACGTCGATGTCTGATGCTCTGCCTGCCATGCATTAGGCATGGTGTGAGCACAAAAAAGCCCCGCCTTATCGCGGGGCTTTTTTGTGGTAAGCGTGCGGCGCGCTTAAAGTACGCATCCGCATGTAACGGTGCCGGGAATGATGGTGCATCGCTCTTGCGGTGGACATACGCCGCCGCATTGTCCGTCGATGCCCAAGCTGCAGGGCAACGCAAATGGTTGGCATTGACATTTTTGATCGAGATTCACGACGCAGACATCACCGTCGGGGCAAAAGCCACCGCAAAGGCCCGCAGGATCTGGTGTCGCTTCGAAACATGGAATTGGTTCCCGTGGGAAGCAATTGCAAAAGCCTGCGGTGTCGGAAATACAGAGATCATCTGGATTAGGGCAGGTGCCGTTGCAGACACCGTCGGAATCAGGTGTCGAGTCGAAGCAGGTTGGTGGATGATCAGGAAAGCATGAGCAGCTTTGTGTTGCGGGATCGACTTGGCACACTTCGTTTGGATCGGGACAAGCTCCATTGCAGACACCGTTGTCGTCGGGATGCGAGCCCTTGCATTCGCCGGGCAATTTAATTTTGATCGATGGTACGCAGAGTTCGCTGTCTCTCAGAATGATGGCATTCTTGAACGAGAATTGATTGAGCAGCCGAACCACTCTAAAAATGCGTTCGCTCTCTAGAGCAAAACACATTAAATGGTTTGATTCCACGTCGTTCACGATATCGAATTGTTGATCGTTATGGATCTTCGCGACCGGATTGCAGAAGCGTCGCGCGACGAGTCCTTCAAAGCTGCGACTGCGAAACTGATCCTTGAGAAAACCAAACTCGGTGGAGATTTCAAACGGCGGAATGTCATAGCAAAGATAGTGGTCAGCAAGTTCTACATCATCTCGGATGATGGAATCTATGCCCAAATCTAATGGTGTGAGAACTTTTTTGCGTGTTGGTGCAAGGATGCGCGTGGGGCGAAATTCGTTGAGGAAAAACGTGCCAAATTGGTTGGTTACAATGACTGGAACGTTGACCTTAACATCGGTTGTTTGCTTGAGCTCGAAAGACGTGTAGTGCAGCTTTGGATTTTTGATTTCGAAAACTTTGTTGTTGTGTCGTTTTACTGTCGGATTCAATAGTTGAAGTGGCCTTGTGACAACAAACTCGGTCCAATCGATAAACTGATCGCGCAGCTTAACATGGTGCGTGCCTATCGCCAGCGATTTGACGTCGTATGACAAGTAATGATCAGGAAAGAAAGCCTGCGCGTCATCAGCGAAAAGGCTGCCTGAAAATATCAAGACATGGGTGACCAAAGCGAACACTTTGGTCAGCAAACAATTTCCAATTTTCACGATAGTTCCTCTAAAACGAGCTGCCCGTGCCACGACGACAACGTCGCGGAGCTAAGCATTTTTGTTTCGATAGATATTTTTTAACACGCAGAGTTTTTGATTTACAATCATGTATTCTGTTTTTTCTCTCGATTAAGTGGCGACTAATCGAAACAACAAATTAATATTGATGATCGTTAAAACGCTGAGGAAAAATTAAATTGTAATTAAAGCATCATATGCCATGCGGACCGTTGTTGATGACAACACCGCTTATTTTCACGCGTAGCAAGGAGCGACGGATTTTGTCGGAGGATAGGTTTTCTTGCTCACGCCGTGAGCAATCGTTAGACCGTTCTAACTCGGCAAAATAGATAAAGAGCCGATTCGTGTTTAAATACGCATTTTTTTAATAAGCATAAGAAAGGAAATTTATGAGGAAACGTAATCAACTAATTTTAGGCCTCGTCATCGCCGGCGTGATGCTTAACCAGGCAACGATCGCACTCGCTTTTGCAGGACCAGCCGATGGCGGCTTTGACTATCTTAATAACTTCCCGGCAATGTGCTCCGAGGCAACTGCGCAACATCCTCTAGATGGCCATATTCTGCGCATGGGCAGGCTACAGGACAAAAATATCTTCCAGCCTAAATAGGGCTTTTCTGTAGCGTA
>CAZRSD010000120.1:0-5808 GCA_964602645.1 uncultured Myxococcales bacterium | reverse complement strand
CCTGAGCAGGCGCTGGTCGTGAAGAATATCGCCGTGATGAAGCCCCTTGAACTTTCTAGGGCCCAGATGGAAGTGTTATCGATTGTGGCCTATCGCCAGCCGGTCACGCGCGTGGATATCGATGAAATTCGCGGCGTTGATAGCTCATTTGCGCTCAAACGGCTCATGCAAATTAAATTAATAAAAATACTTGGTAAATCAGAAGGCCTTGGCAGGCCGCTTTTATATGGTACAAGTAAACGGTTCCTGGAGTTTTTTGCGCTTAACTCATTGAATGATTTGCCGACCCTAAAGCAAATCGAAGCCTTGGGGCAAAACGAAGAGATCGACGAAGTTCTTCTCGAGAATAAGCAGATAAGCATTAAAGACCTCTTCAGCACTGATGGCGCGATGTTTTCAGAAGATGTTCAACGCTTAAGTGATGAAGCGTTACAGAGTCTCGACGAAGCCCTGCTGCGGATTGATAGTGTCGAAAAAACGACGGGCAATTAATTACAGCGTCGCAACTAAACTGAACGACGCTGTGGCGACAAATCGGCATATTGATCGGGTTAGACTATGAAAGAGAGAATACAAAAAGCCCTCGCACGAGCTAATGTTGCATCGCGGCGACGAGTGGAAGAGATGATCCTTGAGGGCCGTGTACGGCTCAATGGCAAGAAAGTTACGGAACTTGGTGTTTCAGTTGACCCTGATGTCGACGTTGTGCACGTGAACGGTCAGATCGTCAGCATCATGCCGGAGAGTGAGCAAGAAAAGCTCTACATCTTGCTCAATAAGCCACCGCAGGTGGTGACCACGCTGAAAGATAATTTCGCACGCAAAACTGTTCTCGATCTTTTGCCAGGGTTTAAGCATCTGCGCATTTACCCCGTTGGGCGCCTCGACTACGACGCGCAAGGGGCGCTCTTGCTCACTAACGACGGTGACCTGGCGCAAAAACTTCTGCATCCTCAATTCAAGGCACCCAAAACCTATTTGGTCAAAGTGAAGGGCGTGCCTGAACAAGCGGATATCGAAAAGCTGCGTCGTGGTATCTATTTAGAGGACGGCCCGACGGGCAAGACTGAAATCGAATTTCATCGTGCAACGCGTTTCAACACGTGGGTTCGCGTGACGCTGACGTCAGGAAAGTATCGCCAAATCAAGCGGATGTTTTTTCGTATTAATAATCCGGTCATGCGAATTTTACGAACTGATTTTGCTGGCATTGCACTTGGCGATTTGCAGGTTGGGCAACATCGCTCGCTCAACAAAAAAGAAATCATGCAATTGAAAAACCGCGCCTAACGCCTAAACTGCGTCACGAGACCTTTTGAAGTATTGGAGCAACGCGTGCGCATAACTGCCAATCAGGTAACCATGGCCCGCATCTTCCTTTTGCCGGTGCCGGTTTATATGCTGATCTATGGCAACACCCTCGAGTGGTGGGTTGCCTTTGGCATTTTTGTGGCGCTCGGTGCGACTGACTTCGTCGACGGGTGGATGGCACGGATTGAAGGTCCGACGCGACTTGGCTCGTTGATCGACCCTGTTGCCGATAAAATTTTTATCGCTGCGCTCATGCTCAGCATGGTTGCCATCGATATTTTTCCCGCCTGGGTGGCAAGCGCGCTCTTAAGTCGAGAATTTCTGATGACGGCGCTTAGATCCTCCGTCGCTATTCGCAAGGAAGCCATCAAAACGAGTCGCTTGGCGAAACTGAAAACCATCATCCAGATGGGCGGCTGCGGCACGATATTTTTCACCATGGTCTTGCCCGAAGAAGCATTCATCTACGTCTGCTTTTTGCTCGCGTTGCCATTTTTGCTGGTGGCGTGCTTTTACCTCGTGCGCAAACAGCGCCCTCCATTTTGGTCGTTGCCGGTATTTTTTGCGTTTCTCCTCGTCAGCATGGTCGAGATCTTCTTTAGTCGTGATGCCAATCTTGGGGTGCAAATGGCGATCATCCTCGGTATCACGTGGGCTTCGGCTATCGATTATGTCACTGGGTCGTATCGTTTGTTTAAACGCACAGGCATGCTGTTCGGCGACTGGACGCGCCTCTTTTGGGCGATCGCCTATGGTCTCTTCGTTGCGCCTATGGTTGCGTATTTTCCGATCACCGTCTTGCCTATCCTGGTAAGCATTTCTCTCGAGTTTGGTTTAGGTGGCATTGACAACATCGTCACCGTGGAAAAAGGTTGCTTCTCCTCGTGGCCATTTGCTCTCTCGTGCGTGTTCGGCTTAGTCTTTTCAGCTATCGTAAACCTGGCAATGTTTTTTCAGGTACCATGGTTACCGTTTTACTGCTCATTTGCCCTTGCCGCGACGAGTGCTCTCATCTGTGGCGCTTTTTTCGGTCGCCACGTCGATTTGTTTAAGCGATTCTAAAACAATCTCTAAGCGCAATCTCTTGTGATCACCATCTTCGCGATCGTATTTACCACCGACGGCAACAGCTGATGTTCGAGCTGTTGAATGCGGTGGCGCAATGCGGGAAGATCATCGTCTTTTAAGATGGGGCAGATGCTTTGTGCGATCATCGGCCCGGTATCGAGTCCTGCATCGACGAGGTGAACGGTGCAGCCCGCCTCATTGTCACGGGCGAGCAGTGCTTTCTCGATGGCATTGAGGCCCTTGTGCCGCGGCAGTAGCGACGGGTGAAGATTTATGATTTGGTTGACGAACTGCCCAAGAAAATAGGGGGTGAGCACACGCAGAAAGCCCGCCAAGACCACGAGCTCAACGCTATTTTCTACTAAACAGCCATAGATCCTTTCTTCAAACCCACGTTTGTTGGTGAAGGTGTTATGATCGACGAGATAATTGGGTATACCAACCCGATCGGCACGCTCGAGGGCGCGTGAGCCGGGTGTGTTCACGACAACCGAGGTAATGGCGAAGTGGCTTTCGGGTCGTACCGAATTATCGATGAGTGCCTGCAAATTCGAACCATTGCCCGAGGCCATAACGCCAATGGCGACTTTTTTGCGGTTCTTTGGTTTGATATGGTCAACGATAATCTTGATTACATCGTTACCTGACATCGAAGGCCTCCATCATGATCAACTACCTCGCCAATGACGAATGCCGTCTCGCGCGCCTGCTTGAGGAGGTTTTGCGCGCGGGCCACGTCGCTTTTGGGCACTACCAACACTAGCCCCACGCCCATATTAAAAGTTCTCACCATTTCTTCGAAAGAAACGGGACCATTTTCCATCAAATAATTAAAAATACGTGGAATCTTGCCGCTGCTTAGTTGAATGCGCGCCTTGAGATCGGGCGGCAGCACGCGTGGGACATTTTCTGTAAGACCACCGCCGGTGATGTGAGCGATGGCGTGAATATCGACATGCTCAGCGAGCAAGGTCTTTACGCTGTTTACGTAGAGCTTGGTTGCGATTAAAAGCTCGTCGGCAACGGTGCAGACGCTGCGCTCGGTTTCCCACAAGACGTCGTTACTGCGATGCTGTAATTTCTCAAACATGATCTTGCGCACGAGTGAATAGCCGTTCGCGTGAATACCAGATGACGAAAGGCCAATGATAACGTCGCCGCGCTTGACGCGATGTGCACCAAGCATCTTCTTTCTATCGAGCACACCGACTATGAAGCCTGCCAAATCAAAATGATTGTGCGCATACACTGCCGGCATTTCCGCGGTTTCACCGCCGATCAGAGCGCAATTAATTTCATCGCACGCAGAGACGATGCTGTTCATCACTTTGACGAAGGGCACCGATTTGAGACTTGCTGTTGCGAAATAGTCTAAGAAGAAAAGGGGCTCAGCACCTTTGGTGATGACGTCGTTTGCGCACATCGCCACGAGATCTTGGCCGAGACAATCAAAGCGTTGACAGGCAATTGCGACAAGCAGTTTGGTGCCGATGCCGTCGGTACTGGAGACCAAAACCGGATCATCAAAACGCGCACACAAATCCTTAATTGAAAACAAGCCCGCAAAATCATTGGGGCTTGTGATTACTTCTTTGTTGCGGACGCGAGTTTTTTCCATTTCGGCGAGGCAGACCTCGGCAAAACTGATGTCCACGCCGGCATCATCATAGGTTAGGCCTTCTTGTTTAGTCATACGCCACCTCACCACGCAAGTATGAGCGATCTGTGAGTGATCTCATGTCACAAATTTACCGGCGGCACAAAGCGCCACCGGCAAGACATCGATAAGCTTAGACCCTTCACGTGCGCGTCTAACTTCTTGATACCTGTCACGTACGCGGTATTAATGGCATCTTGTTCAATTTCAGCGATGAGACGTTCTATGCATGACAATCTACCAACATACAACGCCAACCACGAATATTGTTCGGCCTTAAGCCGTTTGCTCCGGAAAACAAGTAACCCGAAATTGGGCCTTACGCGCATACGCAGGCTTTTGGATGAGATTGGTTATAACCGCTCGACGATGCGCGTGATTCAAGTAGTGGGCACGAATGGCAAAGGCTCGACGGTAGCGTTCATTGAATCGCTCTTGCGCGCGGCAAATATTTCATGTGGACTTTTTTCAAGCCCGCATTTGTGCACGGCGCGCGAGCGCGTACGAATCAATGGTGTCATGATATCTGAGGAGGAATTTGCGGCTGCAGCTGTCGATGTTTTGCACGCTGCAGACGGTATCGACGATGAAGCGAGCTTCTTTGAATGCATCACCGCACTGGGTCTTTGGACCTTCCAGCGACACAAAATCGATATTGCGATCATGGAAGCGGGCATGGGCGGTCGACTTGATGCGACAACGGCGGTCGATGCCGACGTGCTGGGCATTACGTCGATTGATTTTGATCATCAGAATGTTCTTGGCACTACATTAGAAGCGATAGCCGGCGAGAAAATTGCGGCGGCTCGTCGTCATCAACCAGTCTTTACCGTCCAACAAACGCCAGAGGCGCATGCGCGCATGGTCGCGTCGGCACAGACAATAGGCTGCGATTTGCGCATCGTTGAGCCTGCGAGTTTGCCGTTAGGGCTTTATGGTGCCCATCAAAAAATTAATGCGGGGCTCGCTATCGCCCTCGTCAAAGCGCTTGGCATTGATCTTGGCGACGCAGCCACGCGTCATGGGCTTATGACGGTGAATTGGCCGGGACGTTTTGAAATTATCAAGAGTGCTGTGCCCTTGGTTTTGGATGGCGCTCATAATCCCGCTGGCGTGGAGGTTTTGATGGAGGCATTAAAAAGTCACGAGCTTTTCCACAATAAACCCCTCTTCATGGTTTACGGCTCGCTCGGCGGGCATAACGTGATGGGCAAAATTGCGGCGCTCAAAGAGAGTGGCTTACCCTTTGAGTGCATTTATCTGCATGAACCAAAAAATCCGCGCGCCTATCCTCGAGAAGAATTGCGCGATGCGTTTATCGAAAGCGGCTTTGAGCGCGGGCAAATCTCAATGTTTCAACGCATGTCGCAGACCGTAGACGACGCCAAAACACGCGGCGCCTCGATCGTGGTGTGCGGCTCGCTCTATTCGATAGGCGAGCTTCGCGCTGAGCTGCTCGACATCAAAATGGATCGTCAAGGACCGAATTTTTAGAAAGCCTTTCGCGCCTCCGGTAACCCCAAAATGACGGTGGACACAAAAGCGGCTGTCAATATTGACGAGCGTGATATAAATAGCGTCAGACGAGACGAGAATTCTGAGAGGTTACCATCATGTTTACGGGCATTGATCTTTATTCAGACACCATGACGCGGCCAACCGCCCCTATGAAACATGCAATGATGGATGCGCCGCTTGGCGACGAGCAGCAGGGCGAGGATCCCACAACGCGAAAGCTTGAGGAGCGCATGGCAAAGCTCCTCAGTAAATCG
>CAZRSD010000119.1:0-5834 GCA_964602645.1 uncultured Myxococcales bacterium | reverse complement strand
CGTTGCGAAGCGCTCATGATTCAGCGAGTTCAAATAAAGCTTCACCGATTTTGACTCGCACAAATACAGTGACGACGACGGCACTGAAAAACTTGCGAAGGCACGCACGGGTTTTCCGTTCATGTCGAGCCAAAAAAGTTCATAGGCGTTCCACACGTCGAAGCCGCACATTGTCAGATTGGTGGCAAGCTTCATGGCGTGGCGTTGCATGCTGCGGGCAATCGGCTGCAACAGGGTCTTGTCGTAACCTTTAGGGTAAGGGCTTTTTTGACCGAGCGGGGCGCTACTCGGAACCGTACCTTGCAAATCTGAATACATAGCAGTGGTCCTTCGGTGCGCTCATTATATGCGCGCGCATAAACGTGCTATCAGTTCAGTCACATGCTGCAATGCAGCATCAAAAAATTCCGTCAAACCATAAAAAAAACGCGGCCTCGGCCGCGTTGTGGGTTGACCTTAGTGCCCAATTATTCTGGCATTGGTCCATAAACTTCTGAGCCGCTGACCAGGCTAAAGCGAATAGCCGAGTTCGATTGAATCGAAGCGGTGTTATGCGAGATTTGATTGACCTTATCCTTGGTGGTTTGAATACCGATGGTCGCAGATTTACCGTTGGTATATTCGGCATTGCCAAAGTCTACGTCGAGATAGTTGAACAAAATGTCGGAGCTGTTTTCGAAAAAGACAACTTGGAAGGTACCGCTATCTTGCGAACTATAGTGACGAACATTGCGCCATTCGATCACGAATTCGCGATTTGGTGCTTGGCCCAAGGTGTCGTAGAAGACATCGCCGTCGTTGGCCGCAGGATTCAAATCATCCCAGTACGGTGCAATAAGGGAAACATATTTGTCGACGGGAAGATCTTGATTGCTCATATCGATGGATTCGGTGTTTGTGACACTAAGAGCGCCATTAGAACCGATGGTGACCATATCGAAGCCTTGTCCTTGGCCACCGAAGTTGAGCACGAACGGTGTATTGATGGTAGTTACCGAGTCATCGAGTGCATTAAGCGCAGTGCCGGTGATTTGACGATAGTTTAATGGCTCCGTAGCATTGGTATATGCCTTCATGTTGGTTGGATCGTACACGCTGACGACAACTTTATCGTCACCGGGGAAGGTGAACTCAAAGCGGCCTGGTCGTTCTGCGATCCACTCTTTCGTGTACATGCCGTCGTTAGCTGCGCTATCGATGCCTTTACCGTTGTCGAGCAATGCAAATTTCATGCGGCCTGGATTCATCGGGATGATGATATCGCCATTTGGTTCTGCACAATTAATATTTACGGCAGACAAGAGCACTCTGGCACCAACAGGCACGAGCAAGCGATCAACCGATGGGCTCAGACGACCACTAACGATTTGACCTTCGCAGGAAAGCGAGCCCAAACCATTTTCATCGATAGCCCGAATACGACGACCAGAAACTGTTTTTCCAGCCAACGCAGATACCGGAACGCCACCAGCCATCAAGAGGTTTTTAACTTTAATGTAGTCGTAGTCTGGATAGGCAGCCTTGATGATACCAGCGAGACCAGCAGCGAATGGCGTTGCCATCGACGTACCGCTCATTTGCTCATAGTCGCTTCCTAACACTGTGCTGAGGATATCCACACCGGGCGCACCAACGTGAACTGAACGATGGCCGTAGTTTGAAAACCAGGCTTTGTCGTCTTTGTGATCGGTTGCAGCCACGGACACGATGTTCGCAAGCGGATAGTCAGCGGGGTAGGTATCAACGAGGTCGTTATCTTGGCCATCATTTGAAGCAGCAGCAACAAAGAGAATGCCGAGGTCTTGATGTTCTTGGATAGCATCTTGCAACGCTTGCGAGGAAGGACCACCACCCCATGAGTTGCTCGACGCAAAGATGTTGACAGGATTATTAGTGCGGCGCTTGAGATCACGCAGGTAGGTAAGACAGCCGATCGCTCCCGCCGTCGTACCGCCACCAGTTGCGCTCAGAAATTTGCAACCGATGATGGTAACGTCTTGCATGACGCCGCGTCCACCTTCGGTGTTTAATGCTTCAGCACCGATTACACCGGCACAGTGACTGCCGTGACCGTGATCATCCATCGGATCGCCGGTATTATCGATAGCGTTGAAACCGTGGATGTCGTCGATAACGCCGTTGCCATCGTCATCGATATTGTTACCAGCGATTTCACCGGGATTCACCCAAATGTTCTTGACGAGATCGGGATGGTTGTAGTTAACACCGGTATCGATAATAGCAATGATAACGTTTTGATCGCCCGTGATACGTTGCCACATTTCCGGAGCGTTGATGTCGACGTCAGCGGTACCACCGGTTTGACCATCGTTGTTAAGGCCCCATTGCTCAGTATAGCGAGGGTCAATGGTATTGTCTTCTGGTGGATCTTCTTCGGTCGGCGGATTGGGATTTGCCGGCGGTGGCTCAAGATATGCATGGAGTGGATAATCCGGCTCTACATACAACACGTTCGGATCTTCCCGATAGAATTCCTGTGCGGCATCAAGGGAAATGCCCTTGGCGACCTCGACAACTTCGAGGTTACTCGGAACTTCGAATGAATTGACGACGTAAGCGCCTACCGAAAAATGGGCAGCGTCTTTTTTCAGCGTCGATGTCCCATCTTTGTAACGCACTAATAAGCGACGGTTAGAATATTTGCTCTTCTTTGCGACGGTGCTTGACGAGCCATGCAAAGCTCCATCCGCCATCGACGGCTGCCCGAACAATGCAGCTGCGACTGCTAAAAATAATAACTCTTTCACGAAATATGTCATATCTGCGCCCCCCCGGTGCTCATTGCGACGTCTTTCTGCATTACAGAGGCGATGCCGCAAAAAAATTGTAAAATATTTATATAGTTGCAGGCAACAACAAATTAATTTTTAAGTCCGATGTAGTGGTGAATTTCGAACGAGCGTGGTCTTTTGCCACCATCGCTCGCCATTTTTTCTGTCGGCTCCGATCTGTCTCCGATTTAACCAACACCTCACTCCGATCACAGCCAAGCGCCACGATGCCCATGCTTTGGTGACGACGACGCTTGATAGTAATCTGTTGCTCAGAAAACTGTTGATGTTTGAAAAATTTTACGATTTTCTATGGGGCGATCGACCGGCCACCGTCGACAACGAGAATCTCGCCGCTGGCATAGTAAGCTTCTTCACTGAGGAAATAGACGGCATTCGCAACGTCATCTACGCTGCCCAAGCGCTTAAAAGGAATTCGCTCGAGCACTTTGGTCTTTTGCTCGTCGCTATAAAATGATGGATGCACCATAGCGCCGGGTGCAACCCCATTGACGCGCACCGTGGGCGCGAGCTCATTTGCGAGTGCTCGCGTGAGCGCAACCAAGCCTGCTTTGCTAATAGCGTAGTGGCAAAAATTCGGACTTGGTCGTTGCCACATGGCGTCGACAATAGTGATGACCGAAGGATTTTTGGCGCAGAGGAGTTGCGGGATTAAGCCCTGTGTAATGAAAAATGGCGCCTCGAGATTAATGCCCATCATGTTACGAAAATTATTGCGATCAATTTTGGCAAACGGCGTTGGCGCAAATGTCGACGCGTTATGCACGAGGAGATCGAGCGTGCCAATTGAACTTTGGACCTTAGCAACAAACGCAGTTTGGCCAGCTTCGTCTGCAAGATCAGCATGGATCAATGCTTCTATGCATGCGCTTTGAGGATGGGTCATCGCCCACTTTTCGAGCGCTTCAAATGATGTGTTAGCATGCAAGATAACGCGAAAGTTTGCGCGCAAGAGTCGTTCGGCTATCGCCTTGCCGATTCGTTGTGCGGCGCCAGTAACTATCGCGGTCTTCATGGGCCCCCCTTCACGCATGCGACACGCACTCGTCGCTAATCGCGAAAATTGCCAAAATGCAATTCAATGGGAAAATCTTTCGCGCGAAGAATCGCCATGACTTCTTGAAGCTCATCCTTTTTCTTTGAAACCACGCGCACGGTGTCACCTTGAATCGACGGGGTAACCTTGAGCGTCTTTTCATTCTTAATTATTTGCACGAGCGACTTCGCATTGTCCTTATCGATGCCCTTCTTGATGAGCACCGACTGTTTAAAAGACTGGCCGCCAGCAGCATTGATCTCTTGTGCGTCGAGATATTTGAGCGAAAGTTTACGCTTCACAAATTTGTCGCGCAGAACTTCCCAAATTGCCTTCACGCGATCTTCACTATTCGCCGAGAGTTCAAATCCGTCGTCGGTGGTTTTGATTTGCGCCGAGGTACCGCGAAAATCAAAACGCTGGCTAAGTTCGCGTTCAACTTGATCAGTCGCGTTTTTAACTTCATGCATATCCGGCTCGGACATGATGTCAAACGATGGCATAAATTACCTCTCACAAAGTTCTGTTAGGTGCGTGCCGATATCTTGGCGATAGTGCATGCCGGCAAATTCTATTTGTCGCACGATTTCATAGCCTAAAGCCTGCGCTGCAGCAACAGCCGACCCTCGCGCCACTACGTTAAGCACCCTGCCGCTCGATGCCAAAAGTTGTCCACCATCATCGACGTCACATGATGCAAAAAACACTTTGGCGTCATGGGGCATCGTATGCGGCAACGTGATCGGCGTTTTTCTCTTAGTGTTCGACAAAGGGTAGTCAGCGCTTGCCATGACAATTGATATCGTCGGCGTCATTGTAAGCAATTGTGACTGCCAATAATCACCGTCTACCGGGGCTTTGAGCGCGCATGCGAGAAGCAGCGGATAGATATCGGCGTTGGTTCCAAAAAGCAGCGCCTGCGTTTCAGGGTCACCGAAGCGAACGTTAAACTCGAGTAGAAATGGCTTGGTATCGACGAGCATGAGGCCCGCATAGAGCAAACCGTAAAAGGGCTCGCCACGCTTGGCCATCGCGCTCAATGTTGGCAAAAATATCTCTTCCTTGATGCGATCCAAAAAGCGCGCGCCCTCTTCAGCATTTTTGCCCAGCGGCCCCACCGCGCCCATGCCGCCGGTATTTGGGCCTTTATCGTTGTCGCAAAGTCTCTTGTAGTCTTGCATGGGACAAAACAGCTGAACCGCAGTGCCCTGGGCAAGGCCAAACACCGATACCTCATGCCCCTTGAGAAAGTCCTCAATGACGACGGTGTGATCACTAACACCAAGACGCCCAAAGCCGTTATCGCTAAAGAGATCACGCACTACGCCAAGAGCTTCAGCCTTGTTGTGACACACGCTCACGCCCTTGCCCGCGCAAAGACCGTCGACTTTGACAACAATGGGCCCATCAGGTTTTTGCAGGACAGTTTGCTCTGCGTGAGACAGATTATCACATCGCTCGGCTGCGGCGGTTGTCACTTGTGCATCAAGGCATATTTGTTTGGCGAAATATTTGCTCGCTTCAAGCTGTGCCGCTTTCTGCGTTGGCCCAAAGGCGGCCAAACCGGCAGCTTCGAGGCGATCTTTCAGTCCTTGTGCGAGATAGTTTTCCGGACCAATAACCACGAGATCTGGCCTTATCTTTTTACAACGCTCGACGAGCTCATCGAGCTCTGGCGTACGTGGCGCCCAACACTCGAACTCGCGCGCCATGCCAGCGTTGCCGCCGAGCACAAATACGTCGCGGATCATATTCGGTGCCTGCGGCAAACCAAACGCCAATTTATGAGCCAAGGCATGCTCACGCGCGCCTTTCCCGATCACCACCACTCTTTCGCCCATCATCACCTCACGATCCCTCGAGGATTAACGCGAAAACCAAGTTTGGCAAGGCGCACAAAATTTTTTTGGTTTGGTGAATTTTTTTTCGTGAAAAAGAGAACTGATCGATGGGGTGACTGCGACTAATGGTCAAAATGTACGAGG
>CAZRSD010000118.1:276-5866 GCA_964602645.1 uncultured Myxococcales bacterium | reverse complement strand
CAGCACCTTTACCGCGCGTGCTGTCACTTCGTCGTTGTCTGACATGATCTCGGCGATAACCGCAGCGATAGGATCGCTTAAGGGACCGTTACATGGTGGCGCGAACACCGCCGTCATGAAGATGCTCATGGAGATCGGTTCGGTTGAAAATATTGAACCGTGGCTCGATAAGGCGCTCAAGGAAAAACGTAAGATCATGGGCTTTGGTCACCGCATTTACAAGGTGACTGACCCGCGCGCGAAACATTTAAAGAAGATGTCGCGTGAGTGGGGCGAGCGCGCGCATGAGAAGAAATGGTTTCAAATGAGCGAAAAAATCGAAAACTTGATGATGGAAAAGAAGGGCATCAATCCGAATGTCGACTTCTATTCAGCATCGACCTATTACACGATGGGCTTTGAGCCTGACATGTACACGCCCATCTTCGCTGTTGCACGGATGGTAGGCTGGTGCGCGCACGTGATCGAGCAACTCAAAGACAATCGCATCATGCGTCCCGTCGCCAACTATATTGGTCCCATCGGCAAAACGCTCTAGGCGAAGCTCACCAGTGCAAATAGGGCGGCATTGCCGCCTTTGGCGGTTTTTTAGAGAACAAATGTTTAGTCGCTCACAAATCACGAACGAAGCCATTGTGACCAAACTATTGCCCTCATACGCCCCACCAAAAATTTCTCCATGCGCTATAACTAAAGTGAATCTGCACAACGGGGGTGGCGCATGCGGGTATGCACGTTCTTTAGAATTATAGCCTTGTTTTTCGGCGTTTCCGCAAGCGCCCTGATCGTGAAACTTTCTGATTTACATACGATGGCAAAGCGTAGCGACATCGTGGTGCATGGATATGTTGGCGAGCAACGCGTTGCGTCTGATGAACTTGGTCGCTTGGTTACGCTCACTGAAGTCGAAGTTATCGACGGGCTGCACGGTGCAAAAACTGGTGAAGTGATCACGATCTACCAAGTTGGTGGCACGAAGAACGGCGTCGTGATGCCACTTCTCGGCGGGCAAACCTATAACATTGGTCAAGAGATCTTCTTCTTTGGCTTAACAATCGACAATGCTTTTGTTAGCTATGGCGCAGGGCAGGGCAAGCTCGACGTCATTCATCAAAATGGCGAGGACATTGTGATTGAGGACCTCGGCAATGTTGGTGCTGTCACCAGAAGCTTTGGTGGCAACCCCGTATCGCGCCCGTCGCCACTGAGTTTTCCCAATGCAGCCGTCTTTAAAGAAGAACTGAAGCTCATGATCAAAACGCGCTAATCGTGGCTGTACATCATGGTGGGGGGCCTCATGATTCGTATCCTTAAGACTATCCTTTTTGTGGAGCTTTTTGCCACGGTCGGTATGAGTTACCGATTTGTTTGCAACGGATATCTTGCTAACGGCGAGGAGCGTTCAGATGATTGCGGTGTGTGCGACGATGAACACGCGGCACGTTGGCAAAATCCGAACATTCCCGTTGTGATCGGGGAAGAGCCACTGCCTGCAAATATTAGCGAAAATGACTGGGCGCAAATTACCAAAAATAGCTTTGCAGCGTGGGAAAATGTGGATGGCACTAATCTTAAATTTGTACCCATCGATAGCGAGAATGTCCGCGAGTTTGGTGCTAATGACGACATTCATGAAATCTTTTGGATCACCGATCGCATGGAATGGCGCAAGCTCGTGGGCAACGGTGAATTTGGCACGCTCGGCGCAACGTTGCCTCGCTATTTGTGTGAATCAGGTACTAATTCAGATCGCGTAATCTTCGATGCCGATTTGGTGCTCAATGGCTTGCCTCACATAAACTGGGCAGTTGATTGCGATAACGACGACTGTATCTCCGTGCAGACCACGCTTGTGCACGAGCTGGGACACTTCTTTGGTCTCGATCACCCGTGTCTCATGTGCAGCAGTTCGATCATGAGTGCGCGTGCAGGCTTCGACTTGGTTGGACCGGTCTTTGACGACATGGAAGGTTTGCGTGTCTTATATCCAAACAAGATTGACTCGGGCGGATTTGGTTTTCCTTGTGCTGAAGACCACGATTGCCGCGAGAATTTTCAGTGCATGAGCGACGGTAGGAATCGTTATTGCTCAATGTCATGCAGCTCAGATACCGACTGCGATGCAGGGGCCTTGTGTCGTGCTGCGGGAGCAAAGAAGATGTGTCGTTTTGTCGACGGCGCATCGGCCGGAGGCCGCCCTAAAGGCGAGAACTGCATGAAGGGTCCTTGCCTTGAGCCGCTCGTGTGTGCCGGCGCGTTTGAGCCCAACTTTTATTGCTTTGAGCCATGTACAAGCAAAGAGAGCTGTGGTCTCGGTGAAGACTGCGTGAAGCTGGAAGAAAAACTGTCTTTGTGCGTACGCATCAAAAACACCAATGAGTCCTGCAATCACCGCGAACTTTGTGAAGACCGCCTCTACTGTGTTTTTGAAACAGAGAACGATGGCTTTTGCCGAGCTCCGTGTGCACCCTCTGACACGGCCACAACCGGCTGTGGCCAAGGTGAGCGATGTGAGATCATGCAAAACCGCGTTGAAATATGTATGCCCATCGAAAGCCAACTCGCTCTTAATGAAAATACCGACGAGTTTGGTCAGAATGGTGGCTTAGGCAAGAATCGCCGCGGTGCGTCTCCCCAGGAAGAGGAGCATGCCGAAGGTTGCAGTTCCGTCAATCAGCCCTCGTCGTGGCTTTGGTTTATCATCGCGCTCTTGGCGCTTGGTGGGCCTATTTGCAGAAGACACGAGGCGCGGCAAAAATATTAGTGGCCTCGCTGTTTTCCTAATGGTCCAAATTTTCTAGGAAAGCTCAAATAAAAAAGGAGCTTTCCTCGCTGCTACCCAGGGACCTCTCTTTCATTTGATGGGCTTTAGCCCATACTCAACCTTTCCATTGCAGCTTGCGGTAGAATCAAGGCAGGCCATGCAATGACGACTATAGTTTGTGGCCGCATCAATTGGCGCCACCACGCGACATCTGGGCAAAGGATTTCAGGTAATGGCTGAAAATGAAAACAATGATTTTGAAGACCACCTGCTAGAAGGTGAAGAAGATAGCGACGCAGTAGCTATCGATGAAGAAATGAACTTTGCTGAACTTCCCGTCAAAGAAGCGACGCTTTCCACATCGATCAAAACGCCTGTCGATCATGAAATCGATCCAGACCGTATCGACCTTAATGCCTTGTGGGTGGTTCGCCGTTTGCGCGCCAAAGGTCATGAAGCCTATCTTACGGGCGGTTGCGTGCGCGACCTCTTGCTCAACCGCAAGCCGAAAGACTTTGATGTCGCGACGTCGGCACGGCCCGAGGAAGTGCGTAGCATTTTTCGCAATTGTCGTTTGATAGGGCGACGTTTTTTGCTCGCTCACGTGATTTTCCCAGGTGGCAAAATTATTGAGACGGCGACATTTCGCGCGAAGCCCAGCGAAGAAATCACCGACGAAGAAAACACAGAAGACCTTTTGGTCATGCAAGACAATGTCTACGGTACCATGAAGGAAGATGCGTTTCGTCGGGATTTGACCATCAATGGCTTATTTTATGACCCGGTGTCGGGAAAAGTTATTGACTATGTCGGCGGCAAAGACGACTTGAAAGCGGGCCTGATTCGCACCATCGGCGATCCGGAAATTCGCCTTCAAGAAGACCCCGTCAGAATTTTGCGTGCCATTCGCTTTGCGAATCGCCTCGGCTTTACCATCGAAGAGAACACGCTGCGGTCGATGAAGGAATTTTCCAAAGACATGACGCGCTGTGCGCCTGCTCGTTTGCAAGAAGAAATCGTGCGGTTGATGACGAGTGGCACGGCTAAAGAAAGCCTAAAACTCGCTATGGAAATAGGCGTACTCGATGTCTTGATGCCTGAGTTGATGGAAGGGATGGGCATGCGCCACGCGGATGCCGACGGTGAGACAGCGGCCGTAGAACCTCTCGATCCTGCTGACCGCGAGGAAGTGTTTGGCTATTGGTATAATTTGCTCGGCGCTATCGATGAAATATACGGTAGGGATTGCAACATCGTATCTTCAGTAGCCTTCACGGCGCTTTTGCTCCCTGCGTATGCGCGCCTCGAGAAGTCGGATGTCAATGAACGAAACTGGATCGATCGTCTCTGCGTTAACTGGGCTGAACGAATCCGCCTCACGCGACGTGACCAGGATTTGATTCGCATTTTGCTTTCAGCGATTCCACTTTTTTCACTCGACAAAGTGCATCACAAATCGGCGCAATATTTGGTACGTAAGCCTTGGTTTCGCGAGGGCCTGCTGACCTACATCATTCATCTGTGCGCGCAGAATCAATCGCTTGAGGCGGTAAAAATTTGGAAGCTCTTGGCTCATGAAGCTGACAAGCCCTACAAGCAAGACAAGCATAGCATGAGGCCACAGCAGACCAGATTCCGTAAGCGACGCATGCCCATGCGTCATCAAGGACGCCATTTTCGGCGAGGTCACGCTGAGCAACAGCCACGTTAATGCCGCTTACCGGCCTTGATTGTCGATGCGCCCAAAATGGGCGCATTGCTGTATGCAGCGCATGAGTGCATTACCTCTTGCCTGAGCGCCGCAAATTGGTGCAATAATGAGCTTGCCCATGCAAAGCTTGGTCAGCCAAGGTCGACGAGGCGTAGCTACCAAAACGGATAGTTGATGACGAGAAGAGGTGAGTCTCGTCATTTATGGAACAACGCAGGATGGTCCGCGGGACAACAAAGAGAGGGAGGGGCTATAAAACAAAAGAGGCTTGCCGAAGCAAGCCTCTTCACGCGGAAGCCGTGATATCACACAACGCCTTTAGCCCGCTCTTCACGGCTTGGGCGACCGGCGATTTCGCCAACACCTTCATCAGATCTGCTTGGCTGAATGTACTTCTTAGCAAGCAAAAATGCGGCTGGTGCAACCAATGCCGACGACCATGCACCGACGACGAGGCCAACAGACAACACGATCGCAAAGTTTTGAATCGCGCCCGTTGCGAAAATGCAGATAGGCACGCTTGCAAGCAAAGTGGTTAAGGTTGAATTGATAGTACGGCTCAAGGTTTCGTTGATCGCCGTATTAACATAGGGCTTAACTTCCTCGACCGACAAGGGCTTTTTGGGATGGTTCGGCAAAATTTCGCGGATACGGTCATAAATAACGACGGTATTATTCACCGAATAGCCAATAACGCTTAACAATGCCGCAATCGAAGGCACGTCGAATTCCACGCGGAAGAAAACGAAGACTAAGAGTGCACCGAGGGTGTCGTTGACGAGCGAGAAGATCGCACCGGGCGAAAAATAGACATCAAATCGAATGGCGATATAAATCACGATCGCCAAAATCGCATAGATCACGGCGAGAAGACCATCAGTTCGCAACTGTCTTGAAACCTGGCTGTCGACAAAGTCAACGCGGCGAATTTCAACGGCACCAAATTTGGCGGCGAACTCACGCTGTATCTTACCTGCAGCGCCCGCGAATTGTACGGTGTAACGAATCGCGTCAGGTTGCGGTTCGTCAGCTAAGACAGCGTGACTGCGGTCAACGGCCTCGCCGCTTAGTGAAGCACTCTTACGTAATTCAACGCCCGCTTTCTCTTCGACAAC
>CAZRSD010000118.1:0-266 GCA_964602645.1 uncultured Myxococcales bacterium | reverse complement strand
TGCAAGTTGATTGCGCTGAGCTTCGATTGCAGCTTTGCGAGCAAACGGATCGGTTATCGTGTCGTCGTATGGAAGGTCGAGCCAAACGACAATCTGACTTGCTGTCTTCTTATCGAAAATCACTCGCTGTTCACGTTTGGTACGCTCAGGAAAACTCTTGGCAATCGCAGCTTTGATGCGCTCAATTTCTCCATCGCTGATGGCCGCCATGCTTTCAATACGCACTAACATTTCGTTATTCTGCACAGCGCCGTAGCTTTGTACTT
>CAZRSD010000117.1:2571-5959 GCA_964602645.1 uncultured Myxococcales bacterium | reverse complement strand
TTGTGTCGGTAGCCGAGCCCATGCCCATATGTTCCAGGTCGAATGCACCGAATTGTTTGGGGCCAATCTTGAGATCGGTGTAGAAGCTAGAGCCGAATATTGCGTTAGGTACACAAACCCCCATGTCACCGGTTTGCTTTCCCTTAAGCAATACATCCAATTCGTAATCGAGTTTCACAACGGTGCCACCGTTACAGGAATATCCCTGTGGAACACCAATTACCGTCAACGCGCCCTTAGCACCGCGAATGATCTTTGAGGTACGGTCGGCATTGCGCTCATAGGAAACGGTATCTCCGACGGTAACGCCGAAGACATTAGCGCAGAGAGCAACAACAGCGGTGAAAAGCATTACTTGAATTTTTTTCATTGGGTTCCTCATATTAGTTACATTAGTGACCGGTTTCAGCCAGCCCTTATGTGCGTGGTAGCGGTGAGCAGAAAATTTGGCGCACATTTTTTAAAAAAAGTTCGAAATTATTTGTGAGTGCCAAAGAGTTGGTCAGGCGAAATAACCAAAGACAAGAGCTTCGGGCCTTGCATTAACTCAATATTATAGGACGTCACCAATGCTAAAAGTTCGCGCGATGCCGTTAATAATGTCCTTATCGTTGCTGCTGTCGGGATGTAATAATCTCAAGGCATGGTACGCGACGGAGTTTCGTCAAGGCGAGGTCACCTCCGGTATCGCGCGGTTATCCGCCCAGCATTTGTCGATGATCACGAGCGAAGTGAGCAAAAAATTTAAAGAGCCCAACGTGACAACCAAAATCACGCCCGCAACCGACACGATGGATGTTGGCAAGGGCACCGTCGAATGGACGCTCGAAAATGTCGAGTTAGCATCCCCAACGGAAAAAAACGTTTTTGAGGACTGTCTTGGTACAACTGCCACCTGGCGCGGCAAGCTTGTCGTCGTAAAGGCCACCCAAACCATCTATGGCCGCCTCACTAATAATCCGCAAAATCCGGTGATTCCCGATCCGGGCACCGTTAAGTTTACCATTCACGTGAAGCCAACAGCCTCGACCATTCGCTTCTCCGATAAAGAAGAGTATATGGATCTCGACGATGGCGAGATAACCTTCGATGTTTATCCGCGTCTTGCGCAAGCACAAGAAGGCCAGCTCAAAGGGTTGCGCGTGATTCCAACCTCGAATACTCGCTATGAAAACGTTGTCATGAAGAATGTGACGGGCACCATGCATACGAGTCAGGTAACCCTGCCGTTTGATATTTCGGAATCGAAGATGCTCATGCAAATCGGTGTGGGCGAAAATGGCGACGAAAACCTCCTCGATGGCGAAATCGTGGCCTTTGGTAACAGGCGCAAAGTGCCGATGGAAGGGCATGATCTAAATCCCAACTATCGTGCAGAAGATTTCCAAATGGGCTTTTCTTGTAAAGAAGGACTGAAGGGCGTCGTCGAATATAAAAACGTGCTCTTCGAAGAAAAAATCGGCCCTGGTGTTGCCGGTCTCACCACGCTTGCAATGAGCAAAATAGCGTCAAAGCTCGCTGACGATCATGTCTGTGGCATGGCAAGCACGGCCTATTTGAATGGTACCAAGCTTTCCGGCACGTACCTCGACATGGGCGAGTCTTATGGCACGCTCCCTGGGCCATGCAATGTGTCGTTTAGCAAATTTCGCACCGAGCCAGATTGTTTCGGTATAGCGCATGAAATCACCGGTGAAGCGCGCGTGTTGTCAGCATCGAAAGAGATGAGGGGCGTTTGGTTTCTCGATCAAACCGACTTCAACAAATCCATTAAGGCGTATGAAAAGAAGCTCAATGCCGGCGACATTGCTGGTGCTCTTGCTACCAAGCCTGAACCAATTTTGCCGAAATCACGGCAACCCGCGGTCATTGAGTTCACTGCTGACTTAAGCGATCTTGTCGTTACCGAAGTGTGTCTAAACCAAGGCAGTGTCACGCATGAAGCCCATTGCATGAAGCGCGACGACAATGACAAGCTACTCACGTTTAGTTTGCATGCGGGACGTGTAACCGCAAAACTGAAGCCACTCATGGGCAAATATATCGAAGTCGGACATGAACGCGAATTCATGTGCGCAGCGCGCTCGGTTCCAATCGCAGAAACCGAATTTCGCCTCGAAGCGGTGAATGCCACCGTTTCACGATCGGGTAATGCATTTCAACTTATGGCGGACGGCGTTTATCGCGCCATCAACGGCAAGATCGATGATCGCGAAAATGAGCTACGTGGCGAGATGAAGATCGGCCGTGTGACAGTACCATTTAAGGCACCTGACAAAGACTATCTGCCGCTCAAGCCTGACTATGATGTTCGTCGGTTTGAAGACAGCTTCTTGTCGTGCTCGGAAAATAAATTCATTGTTCCTGTACACGACAGCGATTGTTCACTGGCAGAACTTGGCTTTTAGTTGAGGCTTGTGCTCAATAGGTTAACTTCTTTTATCTCGTTAGCGAGACGCGTAATGTCAGTCTTGCCGATTTCCCGCAGTGAACGCTTCACCGTAGGTGAAATTTCCTCGGGATATTTTTGTAAGTACCACAAGGCAACCACGGCGCGCCCTGGTTGAGCGTGATCACCAAGCCACTCGTCGACACTAAAAAAATTAAACATGCCGATAGCGCGAAGCGAAGGTAAGAGCACTTTGACGGCGCGCGCTATTTCGTCGATCTCGGCTGCCGTTTCGGGCGTGGCTGGCAAGAGCAAGAGCTTATTCAACAAAGCCACATTATTTAATGTTGCCGCGACCGTGCCCATGCGCGCTTGCGCTGAAACACCCGTGTAAGGATTAACCGATAGCGTCGTATCAGTACCATCGGGTAGGATTTTTTCCGGTGTAAAAACTTTCTCTGACAATGGCTTGTTAGTCGATTTTTTGGTCGCACAGGATCCCAAACAGAGCGTTGTTAATAAAACCATAGCTATTCTTTTCGTCATAATTGTCTCCATTCAAAAATTGAACGATCGTTCAATTAGGCTTATCACGAGTTTCAACCAGCGCAAGAGCTGTTGAACGATCGTTCAGCTTTTGTTATGGGACTCCAATGAAACAAGGAAAATTAGATTCGGCTATCGATGAGATTTTATCGGGGGCTCGCAAGGTATTTGCGAAACATGGTTTCGTGGGGGCTTCAATATCTACTATCACTAAAACCGCTGGCGTTAGCCGTGGACTCGTTTATCATTATTTTCGCGACAAACTACATTTGTGGAAGGAAGTGAAAAAAGATGCTCTTAAGCGCGCTCAGGCCAATGAAGATTTTGGAGCAGGTCGTGCGAGAACTTTTCGTGAATTTCTTGAGATCGTCGTGAGGGAGCGTTTTAAGTTTTATCGCGATCATCCGGATATCCATCTCCTCGTTACCTGGGAAAAACTCGAAGGTCGCGGCG
>CAZRSD010000117.1:0-2554 GCA_964602645.1 uncultured Myxococcales bacterium | reverse complement strand
TCGGCCTAGGAAGTGCGCTTCCCACGCTTTGGCAAAAGGAGCTCGCCGCATTACAGCTCCATGGTGAAATCAGAAAAGACGTTGACATTCGGCTGCTTTCATTTTTGCTTCTGAGCAGCATTGCCGGGGCTTTTGATTATGTGCCGCTCTTTTGTAAGTCTTCAGAGAAAGCAAAGCAGCAGGAAGCATATTTGTCTATGCTCATTGATGGCCTCCATGCTGGTTTTCATAACTGACTGCGCTGAATCACGATGTGATGGTTAATGACAAGATCAGCTTCCATGGATCATCCATATTTCAGACGCATCTTTTCTTTCCAACTCAGATGCGTGCCCGTGACCGGCTGTTCAACCATCGTGATGCAATCATCAACGGGGCATACGAGCTGACAAAGATTGCAGCCAACACATTCATGCTCGTCGACAAAAGGGGCAGTACGTGCGGCGTTGCGCGCAAAAAAATCCGCAGCTGGTGCATGCGGATGACCTTTCGCGCGCGCTTGTTCATGGGTCATGCCGGGTGTGTAGATGCATTGGTGCGAGCCGTCGAGGCAGGCGACGTAGCATTTGTTGCAGCCGATGCATTTGCCCTCATCGATCTGCGCGACCACACGATAGTCAAGATCGAGATCGCCCCATTCTTTGAAGCTTGATATGGCGTTACCACGAAGCTGGTCGAGGTTCGTCATATTTTTCTGCACAAGGAAGTTCGATAAGCCTTCGATCATATCTTCCACGATGCGATAGCCATGATGCATCACTGCCGTGCAGACTTGTACCGACGTTGCGCCAAGCGCAATAAACTCTGCAGCATCGCGCCAGTTGGCGATGCCGCCGATGCCGGAGTAGACAGTTTTTGCGGTAATCGGATGTCGCGCGAGCGACGCGAGCATGAAGAGCGCTATGGGTTTGACGGCAGGGCCGCAATAGCCGCCGTTGGTCGACGCGTTAGCGACGCGCGGCCTTGGCACCATGCGGTCAAGATCGACGCCCATGAGACTCTTGATGGTGTTGATGAGCGATATCGCCGGCGCCCCGCCCTCGACGGCCGCGATGCCCGGCTCAGTTATGTCACCAATGTTGGGCGTGAGTTTGACGATGACGGGAACTTTCGCAAAACCCACCGCCCACGACGTGATTTCACGCAGCACGTCGGGCTCAGATCCAACTGCGGAACCCATACCGCGCTCGCACATGCCATGAGGACAGCCGAAATTGAGTTCGAGGAGGTCGGCACCTGCATCTTCTGAGCATCGAATAATGTCTTGCCACTCTTTTTTGGTTTCGACCATCAACGAAACAATGATGGCGTTTTTAGGATAGCGCTTTTTGACTTCCGCAATTTCACGGAAATTGACGTTGAGTGGACGGTCGGTGATGAGCTCAATGTTATTCAAACCCATCAAGCGCTTGCCGGCATAACCTATGCCGCCAAAACGGCTCGATACATTCTGAATCGGAATGCCGAGCGTCTTCCACACGGCGCCACCCCAACCATGATCAAACGCGCGCATGATTTGATCGCCGGTATTTGTCGGTGGCGCTGATGCGAGCCAAAAAGGGTTAGGGCTTTTCACACCGCAAAAATCGATAGAAAGATCGGCCATGCTTGTGGTCCTTTGTAGGGATTAGGCGATGAGCGTCGTGATGATATTGGCGACTGCTGTACGCGCTTCAAAAACGGCGTTCACCACTTCTTTGCCGCCATTCACGCAATCACCGCCCGCCCAGATTTTTGTGTTGGCAATGCGTTGGGTTTGAGGATCAACAACGATACGTCCCCATTGATCAAACGGCACATCCTCTACAGGAAAATGTTTCTGTGCCGATTCTTGTCCAATGGCTAAGACTACCAAATCAGTTTTGACGACGTCATCTG
Organism: uncultured Myxococcales bacterium; assembly: GCA_964602645.1. Lineage (GTDB taxonomy): Bacteria > Myxococcota > UBA727 > UBA727 > JABDBI01. Next base: position 676 of record CAZRSD010000117.1, on the reverse strand, counting down.
AGGTGGAAGTTCTCATGCCAATGGCTCGGCCCTCGCCATTGCGAATGACAGCGAGCAATTGCACATTCTCTTCAATAGAGACACCCGCCTTTTGCACAAGCGCTCGCTCATGCGCATAGCCGCTCATGTTGGCGATGCCGCGTCGATAGAGTACGGTAACTTTTGGTACACCGAGCAATTTCAATTCGTGGGCGATGTCCATGGCTGTGTTGCCGCCGCCAATGACATGCGCGTGCTTAATGGTGTCGAGAGAAAATGACGGATCGGTCTTGATTTTTGCGATGGCGTCGCATGCGCCGATCACGCCTGGGCCATGAATGCCGTCGACCTCCAAGAAATTGTCTTGGCCGAGGCCAACGCCGATGAAGATGGCATCAAAATCCCGCTTGAGCGTGGCCAACGATATTATTTTATCGTCGACATCCTGATTGCCAACGGTAATCCCAAAGCGAAAATCGATACCGAGCGTGCTTAACCACTCAATTTCACGCTGCGCTTCATAAGTTTTGAGCTTGTAGGGCGCGATGCCGAAGGCGTTTAAGCCGCCGGCCATCTTGTTCTTCTCAAAAATAACTGGTTTGAACGACGCATGCGCAAGCAGCGCTGCAGCTGCCAATGAAGCAGGACCACTGCCGACGAGCGCGACAGTATTGGTGCGCGCACACGATTTTTTGGA
>CAZRSD010000116.1:0-5960 GCA_964602645.1 uncultured Myxococcales bacterium | reverse complement strand
CAAAGGTGCGCGCCAATTGATCTATCGAATTGAGCAAACGCTCCTTAATCAAGATCGCTACACTCACGTGAATTGCGGTGGGAAACACGTCATTAGTGCTTTGGCTCAGGTTCACGTGGTCGTTTGGATGCACTGGACTCTTATCGCCGCGCTTTTTGCCGACGAGCTCATTGGCGCGGCTTGCGATCACTTCATTGACATTCATGTTGGTCTGGGTGCCAGAACCGGTTTGCCAGACCTTAAGGGGAAATTGCTCAAGCAGCGCGCCTTGTCGAATTTCTTCCGATGCGCGCACGATAAGTTCAGTGATATCCTTCGGCAGCAAACCGAGTTGATTGTTGGTGATCGCCGCCGCTTGTTTGATCAGCGCCATTGCAGCTATGAAACAAAAAGGCATGGTTTCATGGCCGATAGGAAAATTCTCGAGGCTACGTTGCGTTTGCGCGCCATAATAAGCAAGTGCTGGCACTTTGATACTTCCCATACTGTCTTGGTCTTCGCGGAAATCCATGATGGTATGCTCCAGGGTGGTGAATAAGATTCACGGAATATGACAAAGCCTGGTTCCCATTTCCAGGCGGATGCGTCAAATCTATCACCGCGTCGTCTTTCGCATTCACGCGTTGGGCGCGCAACACGACACGATACAGGCGATGAAAAAAGAGATTGAGCTTAAGTACGTGCTGTCGTCAAAAGACGATTTTCATTTATTTGAACGCTTTTTAGAGCAGTTCCGATATGACAAGAAACAAATCTTGCTACAGGAGAACTCTTATTTTGATTCGCCCAGCCTCGATCTTCGCCGTGCGGGGATCAGTTTACGTTTGCGACGGCAAAATCAGGATTTTTTGTTGTCGGCTAAGCAATCTTTGGGCGTAAAGAATCTGCAAAAAAATCTTTCTGTTCGCCTTGAATATGAGGGTCGTCTCGACAAACGCATCGCATCACTCATCTGTAACGATAATTTGTCACCGCTTGATGCCTTTGCTTATTTGCGATCACGATCTACCGAGGCCGAAGCTACAAAAAGTACGCTCTATCGCCACATGAAAAAGGTGACGACCACGGGATTACAGGTGATCGGATCGTTTACGAATGTTCGCACCAATGTTCCGATCATGGTGGCGGGGCAAAAGATTGTGCTCGAGCTCGATCACTCGATCTATCCTAAAGGTGTCGAAGTCTTTGAAGTTGAAGTTGAGTTTGCCGGCGTGCGGCAAGTCACCGCATTGCGCCCCTCGATCGAAGGCCTGTTTCGCACTGCGGGCCTGCGGACGTGTCGATCGTCGTCAAAATCATCCCGGCTGTATCGGATTTTGTTTGGGTAATTGTATAGTACCCCCCTGTCATTCCGTTCGCTCCCGGCGAAATGAAACGAAACCCCACGCTAACTATTGTTCTGCGAATACCGACGCGGGGTGCCGGGTTCAATACGCCGATGGCTTCGCCATCCATTCGGCGCCCGGAATGACAAGGGGTGGACACTATCGATAATGCAAATACGCCTCACGAACCTTACTAAACGCTGCTTCCTCACGCTCAAATACGGCGAAGATATCGTCGAGCGGCGCGCGACATTCGAGCATTTCGCGAAGCGCCGCATCGCCGAGTAAGAGGTCGATCGCCAAGCGATCGGTTTCAAACTCATACGGTTCACGACGCCAATCGAAGCCTTGATAAGTTTTCGCAGCGGCAATAACGCCGAGTGCAAATCGCAGCGGCTGAAAGCGTTTGCGATCGGTCACATGTATAAAAATCCCGCCACAATCTTGGTTCGCATGTTTTTGGAATTTGGGTTTGAAACTGCAAGCCCGCACCGTCACGCCGGGAAATTGGTACCGATCGATTTTCGCTTTGAACTCATCGGCATCATTGATGTACGGCGCACCCACCAGCTCAAACGGCGTGCAGGTGCCGCGCCCTTCAGAAAGGTTCGTGCCTTCAATGAGGCACATGCCAGGATACACCACGGCGGTCTGCACCGTCGGCATATTTGGTGAGGGTGGCACAAACGGCAGCGCGGTTTGTTCGTAATAGCTGCTGCGCACGTAGTTTTTCATCCACACGACATCGACATCAAAATCCGCGTTGAGTGTATCCCGCACATAACGCACGAGCTCACCCATGGTAAAGCCATGCCTATTCGGAAGCGGATAGGCACCCACGAACGAAAAATGCGGCGCTTTGACGAGGTTGCCCTCAAATGTTGCCGCATCGATGGGATTTGGTCTATCAACCACCACGAGTTTGGTCCTCATGTCACGGCACGCAGCCATGGCCCACGCGATGGTACAATGAAAAGTATAATAGCGCGATCCGATGTCTTGTAGATCGCACAGCAATACATCGACGTCGGTAAGGTTTTTAGCCTTGAGCGTGAGGCTCTCTTTATGATCGCCATAAAGGCTGATCACCGGGAGCTTCAATTTTGCATGGCGCGCTTCAGCGACGTGCTCCATGTCCTGCAACGTGCCGCTAAAGCCATGTTCCGGCGCAAAAAGCTTGACTACGTTGACGCCATGAGCAATTGCAAGCGGAACAATGTGGTCGATGTGCTTATTGACGCTGGCCTGATTCGCCAAAATTGCAACACGTTTATTTTTCAGCGACGAGAACCGCTCATTAACCAAAACATCAAGGCCGCTTTCCAACTGCAAGGACTGCATGCACACTTCCTTAAAGAATTCGTTATGCCCCTGGTGCAACCATGACAAAAAACTAGGCAAGGCGATAGTGCCTTCTCGCTTTCCTCGCTGTTCCGCGGTTTCGGCGCGAAAAAACCGCCGTAGTCGGCGGCTAAAGAAATGAAAGGTCCAAAGACCTTCAACACTATTTCTTCTTAGTGTCTTTCTTTTCTTCTTTCTTCTTTGCAGGTACTGCAGCGCTTGGATCTGCGGCCTTGGTGTCATTAGACGCAGTTGCGGCAGGTTGCTCTTTTGCTAGAGCTGGGCTGCCTGGTTTGACTTCTTCTGCAAAGCCAGTTCCTGCCAAGAACGCCAAGGAAACGATCATCAACCCTAATTTACGCATCTTTCACCTCGTACTGTTGGTCGATTACAAGCGCAACCTTGCGATCGCAAAATTGCGTCTGCAGATTATTATCACCAATTCATTATTTTGGGAGCGGAAAAAACAAAGATAGGTCCCCTATCGTTTTTTTTTCACAATGCGTTAGGGCAAAAAACTATGCTCATCGCGCAAGAAAAACTCACGCCGTTCACTTTTGACGCCGACGAAACCCATTTACCGCTGTTTTGTCGCATCGATATTACTCAACGAAATGACATCGACAATTTTTTAGCACTCGATTATCACAATAAAACTCCCGTACTGTTTTTTCAGTCGAATGGCACGCATGAGACCAGAATGGATACGTCATTCATCGACGAAATGACGAAACGACACCTTGACGTAGTAGAGATCTTTTTGTCAGGTGGCATTTCCCGAATGACGATCGCGGCAGACAATGATGGCGCTCTGCACAAACTCATCTCGCTACGTAATACTCAGGACATCATGACGCGAGCCGCACCACTTTTTGATCTCTATGAGGCGATCGCGCGCAGTGTGCCACAGCTCGATGTCATTTTGACGGTTGAGGATCTTTCACCGGGAGGCATCGACGCCACCGACGGCGTCGCCATGGCGAGAGAACTTGCCCATCGCGGTCTTAAAGCGATCATCGCAACCGCAGGATCAAGAGATTTTCCACCCCTCTTTGATCGGCGTGCAACACAGAAGAAACCGGCACAGCACGACGAGTTTGTGTCTGGTGAACCTGCACTTGCATCAGCGCTGTGGCTCGTCGAGCACACCAGTTTGGACGTCTATGGCTACGCTTTTCTCGATGATCGCGAGAACGCCATCAACCTTGCACGTGATTTGGGTTTAAAGGGTGTCATAGAAAAGGCGCGAATCAAGGATATATAAAAATACCCCATGTTTCGCGCCAAAAAAAGAGGCACAAATAACGAGCAAGTGATATCAATAACATATTGCCTAGGGCGATTTTTGTGTGGCAATAGTGCTCTCACCAAAATCACCGCTTGGTCCTCCAAAGAGCCTTTGCCGGCTCTTTGTTTTAGGCGCAGACCTTGTTCTCCCCTAAAAAACATCCAGAAAAGACTACCCCAGAGCTTTTAAGCGATGTCCCGTCAATCTTTTTGCAATTATCGTGCCAACTAATCTTCGGCGAGATCCCATCGACAATTTGCTCAATTGATGGTTTGTCGATTCAGTCTGGATTGCACGCACGCTGTCATACCTCTATGACAGCGGTGTCGTAAATATTTCAAGAAATAACAATGCTGCGCTTTGATGAACCAATTTTCTATGGACGACTGGTGAAACGCTACAAACGTTTCTTCATGGACGTGTTGCTCGACGATGGCACGCTCGTTACGGCACATACGCCGAATACGGGATCGATGATGGGCTTGCTTCACGAGAATTTCCGCGTGCTGCTCACGAAACATAACAATTCGCAAAGAGTGTGCGCCTATACTGCACAGGCGATCGAGATCGACGGCAAATTCGTTGGCATCAATACGCATGCGCCTAACAAACTCATCACCGCAAGTCTAGCTGAATCAATGCTGAGTGACCTGCAAGGCTATCAAACGGTGAAGGCTGAAGTACCCTACGGGCAAGATGGCCGCTCGCGCGTGGACTTCGTTTTTTCAGATAGCGTAACCAACACCCCAACGCTCTATCTTGAGATAAAGAATGTCACACTCAAGCTCGAGGACATTGCCCAATTTCCTGATGCCGTGTCGACAAGGGCATTAAAGCATATTGAGGATTTAATTGGTGTCATGAAGCAGGGATATTTAGCAGCGCTGTGGTTTATTGTGCAGCGCCAAGACTGCGAGGCATTTAAGCCAGCATCGAGTATCGATAGAGCCTATGCCGAGGCATTGCGCTTAGCGACGCACCAAGGCTTGCGCGTACGAGCGCTCGCAGCCCGATGCGACGAGGCTGGACTCGCCATCACCCACGAACTTCCCTGTCTAATATGACAAAAATGAGTGCTTCTATTGAGATCAATTCTATTCGTACCAGCTTTTTAGATTTCGCAACATCATTGTAAGACGACCGAACATGACGATGAACCGAACTACAGCGCTTAGCATAAATTTCCGCATGGCTTCGCGCAGGGATTGGCCTATATGCCGCGAGGAAATATAATGACACTCGATGCTACCAAGAGAGAGAATCCACGAGCTGTAGTCCGCTTTGCGGGTGACTCCGGCGACGGCATGCAGCTTTTGGGTCATGAATGGGTCAAGGCGTGCGCTCTCAAAAAGAATGATCTAAAGACAGCATCGGATTTTCCTGCAGAGATTCGTGCGCCGGTGGGCACGCTTGCGGGTGTTTCTGGTTTTCAAATTCAATTCGGCAGCGAACTCGTACTCACGCCGGGAGATAGTGCCGATGTTTTGGTTGCACTCAATCCTGCGGCTTTGAAAGCCAACATCAAAGAACTAAAACGTGGCGGTCTCATCATCGTCAATAACGGCGCATTCAACGAACTTTCTCTCAATAAAGCGGGCTACCAAGAAAACCCGCTCAGCGACGGCAGCCTCAGCGATTTTCAATTGGTTTCGATCGATATGAACGGCATCTTGCGCCAGGCATTGAAAGAGACGTCACTGAGCGCCAAAGACATTCAAAAGTGCAAGAACTTTTTCTGCCTTGGGCTTCTCTTCTGGCTCTATGCCCGTGATCATAAGCAACAGATCCAATTCATCGAGGAGAAATTTAACAAGCATGAGGAATTAAAAAAAGCAAACGTCCTCGCGTTTTTGTCGGGCTATGCCTATGGCGAAAATACCGAGAGCATGCCCGCTCGACAGAATGTGAACGAAGCACCTCTCCCCAAAGGTCGCTACCGCACTATCACCGGCAACAAGGCGCTCGCCTTAGGCTTGATCACGGCCAGCCACAAGGCAAATTTGTCG
>CAZRSD010000115.1:0-5966 GCA_964602645.1 uncultured Myxococcales bacterium | reverse complement strand
AATTGGCGGCCAATGAACCGCAAGAAAAAGCAGACTTGGTGCTCAAGAAGGTCCAACAAATTCTCGCCGAAGCATTACAACCTGGCGCATCGTTTGAAGGGCTCGTGCAAAAATATAGCGAAGGCCCCAGTGTGAAGAATGGTGGCGACCTTGGTTTTTTCCAACGTGGTCGCATGGCGAAAGAGTTTGAAGATGCCGCATTCAATGCGCCGCTCAAAAAACCCGTTGGCCCCATCCGCACTGATTTTGGCTACCACATCATTTTTGTCGAGGAGAGATCTGAGCCAAAAGTGGCTGCCTTAGAAGAAGTGCGCGATCGCATCGTTGAATTCATCAAGCGCAATAAGCGTGCACGCAAGAGCGAAGAATTGCTTGCTGACCTGAGGAAATCGGCAAAGATCGTCGTCAATGATTCGTCGATGACCTATGAGGAATATAAGCAAGAATCGGAGCGCGCAAAGATAACGACGCAAACTGCATCGAAGGATGCAGTTGAAGCGAAAAAATAGCGCAAGCTTTTCGCATAATTCGTCTTTGCGAGCGATGAAGTCACGCGGCAATCCAGGCGCAGTTACGACACGATCTGGATGGCCTGGCCCTGCGGGTTCGCCAAGACGAATTATGAAGTTACTTCGGACTCAGGCCGCTAAAGATGGCGGAAAATATTTTGCCGATAGAAACTGAGTTCTTCGATCGACTCTCTAATGTCGGCGAGCGCGGTGTGCGAGCTTGGTTTCTTCGGCGCCTTGCCTCGTGAACCAAACCATGCTTGCGACAAGAGTTTGATCGATGACACGTCGATTTGTCGATAATGCAAGTAACCTTCGAACACCGGCATGTAACGCTGCAGAAAACGCCGATCGACGTAAATCGAATTGCCGGCCAGCACACCGCGTTTATAACCCACGTGTTGGGTGAGTATCGACAAGAGTTCATATTGCGCCTGATCGAGCGAGTATTCCGACGTGCGCACGCGATCAAGCAGATTGTTTTTCGTATGCATGCTGCGAACGATCGGTATCATCGACGAAAGCGCAGCTTCCGGTTGCCAGATCGGCAAATCAATTTCTGCTAAGATGCGTAGATGAGGATCCGTGATCACCATGGCTACTTGCAGGATGACGCATGAGGATTCGTCGAGGCCAGTCATTTCGAGATCTAGCCACACCCAGCGGTCATAAACAATCTCTTCACTTTTGTTGTGATCAGCCATGATCTTGTCGCCTTTTTTTGTTGTGCAGGTTGCCTGTGGTGAAAAACTACCTGAATGTGCAGGACCCGCAGGTTCTGCTAGTAGCGTGTACCTAAGATTATTAAAAGGGATGCTATGAGCATGATTTCTATGCGCACCGTTCTAAAAAACAATATTGGCCTTGTATTTCTTTCACTCTGGTGGATGTGTTGTAGTGATGTCGTCGTTGCAAATCATGCCGGCATTGGCGTGCGCGGTGAGTCCCTTGGCGGGGCATATCGTGCCGTTGCGTCGGGCAATGACATAATTTACTATAATCCGGCTGGCCTTTTACGAAATCGTCACATTGGCGCCGATGCGGATTATCTAATGGCGACAGAGAGTCGGCTTCACGCGTTAAGTGTCTCGGTTGTTGATTCGCAAACGACCTCGTGGGGCATTGGCATTGGTTACAACGCGGGCATTACCGCCAGGAGTGAAACGTCGACCACCCATCTGGGTTATTTGGCGTTAGCCATGCCGCTTGGTACTGATCAATTGTCGCTCGGTGCTGGTTTATACTATCGCTACGACAACACGCAGCAAGAGTTTGACTATAGACATTTCTTTAATATGGATCTCGGGCTTTCGCTTGATCTTGGCGCCGGTTTTCGCTTTGCCGTCGTTGCCGATCATTTGCTGCGAGGCAAAGGCGCCGAAAAATCTCTTGGCATAAGTGTGGCGTCGTCCTTTGCCCTTGGCGATATTCTTGAAGCAATACCGCTCACGACGTCATTTGATTGGACCATGGCCGACGTCAGGAGTGACGGCGATCTCAACCATGTGCTTGGTCTTGGTTTTCAATATTTCGCCTGGAACATTGTGCCCCTACGTTTTGGCTATAAATCGGAGATGAAGGACCAAACACATATTTTCAATTTAGGCACCGGTATCGTGACCGAAAGTTTTGCGATCGATGCACTGTATCAACAAAATTTAACCATCGGCAAATTTCGCCAATTTGGTATTGCGCTGCGCGTAACCATATGACGACGCGAGAAATGTCACCAATGCTACAGCATGTGCAGCGTAGAACGGTTCAATAGCGACGAGCTCTTGCTTTGCCAGAAAGCTGCATGCAGCAAACGTGCATAAGGCGCTTATCGACGTAACCAGAAAAACGCCGTCGCTAAAACGTTGTTTCGTGAGAACACTCCCGAGCACGGGAACCAATAATGCGGTGCTCAATGAGCCTTCACGAAAGAGCCACGCCGCTTCAAAATCGGTGCCGAATGCCGACGCAACTACAATTACAAACACTGCACAAAAGAGAATCGCCATCTTGTGGGCGTGCACATAGAGGCCATGATTTTTGCCGAAGAGATCGTAGGAAATGCTCGTGCCGGAAACAAACATAAATGAATCGAGCGTTGATAATATCGTGGCGAGAATGCCACTGATGAAAATGCCGCGGAGGCCCTCGGGCAGAATTTGAACGCCGAGCAGCACATACGCTTTTGCCGAATCAGCATTGGGTAGCAAGGCCCGAGCGTACATGCCGCCGAGGGTCGTGCCGATGTCAAACAACAACCAAAAGAACATGGCGACGAAGATGCCGGATACCGCGATTTTGTCAGTCTTTGCAGCGAGGCAACGTTGATAGAAAACTGGATGAATAAGTGTGCTCGTGCAAGCAATGAAAAGCCAAATCAATGCATGGGTGAATTGATTGTCAGCGCGCCAGCTAAAATAGTGTGGCGGTAAATTCTCGAGCAACATCGACGGCGGACCAAATTTGAGCATGAGGACCATTGTCACCATGCCAACCGCCAAAAACATGAGCACAAATTGTATGCAATCGGTTAGTACCACACCGCGAAAGCCGCCGAGCGATGTGTACATAGCAACGGTCATGACTCCCAAGAGTAATGACCAAAGAAAACTAAGACCGAGAGCGAGCTCGAGAAAGAGCGCGACACTGATAGCGTATGTTACCGGCAACGCGTGGAAGAACAAAATGATAGCGGAAAGTTTGCGCGCCTTTGGGCCGAATCGTCGACCTATCAGTTCGGGCAACGAGAGCACTTGTTGACGGCGGATTTTTTTGGCGAGGAAAATTGCAAAGATAAGATAGGCGACATACCAAAAGAGGCCCTGCGTAAAAAAACTATATACGCCGTTTAGAAAGGCAATCTGTGTGACGCCAAAGATGCCGCCATACCACGTAGCGACGAGCGTTGCGACAAACAGCGGCAGCGAAAGTTCACGCCCCATCAAGAGATATTCTTGCTGTGCGTTGGCATTGGCGCGCTTTTCCATAAACTTTGGTATCACGAGATACGCGACGACGAAGAATGCCATGATGAAGAAATCAATGGATGAAAGATATTCTGTGACAATCAAATCATGGTGCAATGAATGCCGCATCTAACGCTCCCTTCGCTGGTATTATCCAGATCAGGTTCAAAGGGTATATCTCAGCCTTTGGCGGCACCCCTGGTGTTTTTCATAAGCGCCGAAAAAAATTGCTCTCCGTCGGCACGACGTTGATCAGTATTGCATGGTTTTCCTCGGAGAAAACCCCCGGTCGTGTCCAGAAGATGTTGGACGTGCACGGGGGCAGGTCGTCATGTATGCAACAACCCCGGGTTGTCCGCGGGACAGCGAGGAGAAAGGAAATATTTTTGATTGTTAAGCGCTGTAGTCTCGCGATTGTGTGAGATTACTGAACTTAGTGTACTTATTGTCAAAGCGCAGCAACAGCGAGCCCGTCGGGCCGTTACGATTTTTGCCGATAATGACTTCGGCGGTATTTCTTCGTTCTTCCGGCGTTTTTTCGCGCAGGTAATATTCTTCGCGATACAAGAAGGCGATGACGTCGGCATCTTGCTCGATCGCTCCCGATTCTCGCAAATCGCTCATCATCGGTCGTTTGTCGGTACGTGATTCAACGCCACGATTGAGCTGCGACAATGCGATGACCGGGATCGAAAGCTCGCGCGCAATGCTCTTGAGGCCTTTTGAAATTTCGCCAACCTCAACCGCCTTGTTTTCAAATCGGTGTGGAGCCGACATGAGCTGCAAATAATCGATGATAATTATTTTGACGCCTTGCTGATGCACGAGTCTTCGCGCCTTGTTGCGAAGATCGCCGATACTCAACGTCGGCGTCTCGTCAATAAACATGGGCGCTTCGGCAAGGTGGCCTGCAGCTTGCGTGAGCCGATTGTAATCTTCAGCGTGAATAAAGCCGGAACGAAGTCGCGAAAGATCGATCTCGGCATACGCGCCAATCAGACGATTGAAGAGTTGTTCTGCACCCATTTCGAGCGAAAAGAATGCAACGGGCACTTTCTCTTCGATGCCGACGTGCGCGGCGACATTGAGGGTGAAAGCAGTTTTACCCATTGAAGGACGCGCAGCGATAACAATGAGTTCGCCAGGCTGAAAGCCTGCGGTCAAACGATCGAGATCTGCGAAGCCGGAGCCAACACCGGTTACTGCATTTTTGTTCTCGATGAGCGCCATGTATTTTTCAACGGCGATATGAGAAAGTTCTTTAAGCGAGAGAATGCCCTTGCGCGCAGTCGACTCGCGAATCGACAATATCGCTTGTTCTGCTTGGTCCAACACTTCGCTTACATCCTGCGTTTGCGCATAGGCAGCCTCGGTAATTGACTTGGCGGCCCCAATCAAACGTCGCAATGCCGACTTGCCTTTTACCAAGCGCACATAGGACAAAACCGCGGCTGACGTGGGCAAAAACTCTTCGATCATGCTCAGCGTGTGCGCACCGATCGTCTCGAGCTTGCCCTGGACCATGAGCAGATTTGCTACCGTTACGACGTCGATGGGCTCATTTTTTTCGTAGAGCTCGAGCATGGACTGGTAGATTGCCGCATGGTGAGGATGATGAAAATCGTGCGGAAGTATCGCTTCCCCGCGAACTGCTTCCATGGCGTCGGGGTCAATGAGAATGCTGCAGAGTATGCCTTTTTCCGCGTCAAACGATTGGGGTGGACGGTGCTTGCCCAAAACTTCGTCGACACTTGCGTAACCAAGACCGGTGCCCTGACTCGTTTTGCGGTCAAATATTTCTTCTATGGGCAATTGGTCCGACACAAAAAGCTACCTATTACAACGTTTAGTAAAAATACCAAGGGCGAGAGTCTTCTCCCTTGCCTTTTATCGTGGCTTAACCACAATACCCGTCATGCAACTAAAAAAATTTAGCCAAGCTGCGCAGAAAGTACTTATTCAGTGCCGCGACATCGCCAAAAAAAATCACAACGTTTTGGTCGAGCCGGAGCATTTGGCGTTTGCGCTTATTGAAACGCCCGAGCTTAAGGAGCTTCTAGAGAAAAAAAAGCTGGAGCACAAGGTGCTAGAACTTGCTCTTCTCAAGCTCATCAGCAATTTGCCGGTAAGCCACGTAGCTGAGCATAATTTTTCACCGCGCCTCATTCAGGCGCTTAGCGCGGCTGATGCATTTTCCATCAGCAAACATCATGAGAGTATTTTTGTAAGCGATTTATTTCTAAGTTTAGTTGAAAATCGCGATAAATATGGCGCACTCGGTGCGGTGTTATCAGAATATTTCTTAGGCGAGGAATTGAAGCTCAAAAAGCCTGAGCCGGAACCATTTAAAGACGCGGAGAAGTCGCAGCTATTGTTGGTGAGTGATAACGTTAATGAATTAGTAAAAAATGAGGAGCTCGATCCTGTTTTTGGTCGCGAAAGCGAAATTGAGCGCATCATTCAGATTCTCTCGCGCAAAAATCGCAACAACCCGATT
>CAZRSD010000114.1:0-5971 GCA_964602645.1 uncultured Myxococcales bacterium | reverse complement strand
GATCTTCGCAACCGCATGCACAATGCCACCGCTACTCACGACGCTCGCAGCACGGACGCGCCCGCGCTGTACGCTATGGCGAATGATTTCGGCCATGGTCATGATGTGACCTGCATCCCACGCGCGTTGTTCAACAAGTGAAAGCTTCTTTACCACCGACTCCGAACCCGCAAGGCTCGTCGGCATATCGCCGATAACGAGCACTACATCGCTTTCTTGCGCGTGGCTGAAGCGCACAACATGACGCGGATCCTCGCGCAAGCCAACCATGCACAGCGCGAGCGTTGGCAAAATCGGTTTTTCATCGGTTTCGTTATAAAAGCTCACATTGCCAGAAATAATCGGAATATGCAGTTCATGGGCGGCGTGCGCCATGCCGTCGATGGTGTGGGTAAAATCGGTCATCACATCAAGATTTTCCGGCGAGCCGAAATTGAGACAATTGGTGATACCGAGTGGCTGCGCTCCCTGCACACTGATTTCGAGGAATGACTGCAACACGGTGCGACGAGCGCCTTCGAAGGCATTCACTTTAAGCCAACGACCACTGCCGGTGACAGATATAGCAACAGCCTTGGTGCTACCGGGGACCATGACGAGCATGGCATCGGCATCACTCGGCTCAGTGAGGGTGTTAAGGCCGATATGGTGATCGAATTGATCAGTTATCCACGTGGTGTCTTTTTGTCCACGATCAGTTTTGAAACTCGCTATCGCTGCATTGACATCGAGCATATGGCTATTTTCAAACGGCTCATACGGCAATTTACTGAGATGTTCACGTCGATAGCGTGGTGCATTTTCAATAATGAGCGTTGATGACAAATTGACGACTTCTTTACCGTGATGATGAATACGCACAACACCGTCACCACTCACGACGCCAATATCGGCGCACGCTAAATCAAAACGATCGAAGATCGCTTTGATTCGCACAACGTCGTGTGGCTTTGCAACGATGAGCATGCGCTCTTGGCTCTCAGAGAGCATGATGTCGTAGGCCGACATCGTCGCGCTGCGCAATGGCACATGGTCGAGGTTGATGGCAAGACCCGTTGATGCACGATTGGCCATTTCAAAACTTGAGCATGCAAGACCAGCAGCACCCATGTCCTGAATGCCAACAACAAGCTTCTCTTTAAACGCCATGAAGCACGCTTCGAGCAGTAATTTTTCGGTGAACGGGTCGCCCACTTGAACCGTTGGACGAATTGAGCCGGTATCGCCGCTAAAAACATCGGACGCCATGACCGCGCCCATGATGCCGTCGCGCCCAGTCTTTGCACCGACGTACAACACGCGATTTTTGACGCCAGATGCAGCGCCCAAAAAGATCTCATGTTTGTTGACGACGCCAATTGCAAATGCGTTGACGAGATTATTGCCGTTATAGCTCTCATGAAAATCGACATTGGTTTTGACGGTGGGCACGCCAAAGCAATTGCCGTAATTGGCAATGCCACCAACAACGCCGTGCAGCAGTTGCGGCACGCGTTCGTGGTGTGCGTCACCAAAGCGCAAGAAATTGGCAGCGGCAAAAGGGCGTGCACCCATCGTGAAAATGTCGCGCAGAATGCCGCCTACACCCGTCGCTGCCCCTTGAAACGGCTCCACAAAACTTGGATGATTGTGGCTTTCAATCTTAAACACCACGGCAAGATCGTCACCGATATCGACGACACCGGCATTTTCACCGGGGCCCACCAAAACGTGAGCACCTTTCGTAGGCAACTTCGACAAATACGCGCGACTCGACTTGTATGAGCAGTGCTCACTCCATAAGGCGCCGATAATGCCGAGCTCGACTTTATTCGGCGGGCGCCCAATCAAGCGCTTGATGCGATCATATTCGTCGACGGTAAGACCCGCGGCAGGAGCATGATGCTCCGCGGTCATAGCTACATCGGCGAGTTTTTGTAGAGGTTCTTTTGGCTTATGCTTCATTGGTTTCACCATACAGAAAATCGTCGAGTATAAAGGCTCCATCGCTGCCCCGTGGCACAAACAACGCGCGCTCTGGGTGCGGCATGAGCCCGAGAATATTGCGGCGTGGTCCGCCTACGATACCAGCTATACTGAAAAGCGATCCATTGACGACAGCGTTGCCAGCATCATCTTTGTCGTCGTAGGTGAGTGCAATTCTTTTGTCCTCGTGCAGCATTACAAGAGTTTTCTCGTCGGCAAAAAAGCGACCATCGCGGTGAGCAATCGGAACGCGCAGCTTCTTTTCGCCGGGTTTTCGCCCACCATGCCATGTCATCGACAACGTTTGACAGACAAAGCGGTCATGATGATTTCGCAGGAGCATGCCCGGCAAAAGCTTCGCCTCACAGAGAATTTGAAAGCCATTGCAAATCCCTAAGACGGGCATGCCGGCGAGGGCAAAATCTTTGACGGCACTCATCACTGGCGAAATAGCTGCAATGGCGCCGGCACGCAGATAGTCACCAAACGAAAAGCCACCCGGCAGAATGACATGCGTCGTGTCAGGGGGCAGCGCGTGCTCGTGGTGCCACAAAATTGTGGGCGACAGGTGATAGCGCACAAGGAGTGCACGCTCGATGTCGTGCTCGCAGTTGCTGCCAGGAAAAGAAATGATCACGGGCTTAATATTGGTCATCGCGCATCTCGTCAGAAAGTTCTACGCTTACGTCTTCCATGATCGGATTGCTCAAGATCTCTCTCGCAATAGCGACGAGCCGCTCTCGATCAGCGGGTGCAGCGCGATCATTCAACACGATATCGATGACTTTGCCAATACGAACTTCAGAAAGTTCGGTTATCCCTTGGCGCAAAAGTGCATTTTTCACTGCTACTCCTGCAGGATCGAGGACCTCTTGTTTGATGGTTACGACGACGCGTGCTTTTTTCATGACCGTCTCCTATCAACATTTCCGCATTGAGAGCCTTATCGACGTCGTGAGATTTTTTCATCGAGCGCTCAAATTGGATGGCTGATTTCGCCAAAATAACCGATGATTTTAAAATAAGGTTATATCGATTTTTTTGTTCTGTCTGGGGAGGGGTACGATGAGATCATTTTTCGTCATCATGACGCTATTATTTTCAATCAATGCAATGACCGTTCGCTGCGACATCACCGGAGAATACCGTTGCCGAGGTGGCCGCACGGGAACCGTGATGGGACAAGGCAGTTCAGTTGAGGATGCGAAAATAAATGCAAGAGACCTTGCTCGAGATATTTGCGGTGGCAGAGTCGACTACGTTCGCTTCATTGACAACACATCCACGTGCTAAGCGACTTTCCTGTTAGATCGGTAGATTCGCGCGCGTCTTTTTTTTCCTCCGCAATCATATGGCGATTTTATCCGCTTGAGTGTATGGTGGTGATTGCAAAAAGGGAGGCAGCTATGGCACGCGATCTAACCGACAAGCAGAAAAGGGTACTATCCACGTTGGAGGCATATTGGTCTTTGCATCAAGTTCCCCCTTCGATTTCTGACCTCGCCAAAGAGCTTGGTATCAATAAGGCTACAGCCTATGAGCATTTGCTCGCTCTTAAGAAAAAGGGCTTTCTCGTTCATCAAGCACGTGCGGGACGCACGTGGCGACTTGTGCAGCACAAAGAAACGTCGTTCTGCGCGCACACACAAATACCCGTGCTCGGGCGTGTTGCCGCAGGTATACCTTTGCTTGCGACGGAAAATATTGAAGAGCACGTCGTCGCTCAAAACGTCAACAAGAGTGATGTGTTTTTCGCTTTGCGCGTACAAGGTGAAAGCATGATCAACGCGCACATCAAGAACAATGACATCGTCATTGCACGCAAACAAGCGTCAGCCGACAATCACGACATCGTCGTTGCGCTTATTGATAACGAAGACGCGACGGTGAAACGTTTCGAAAGAAAGTCTGACAAGATTAGACTTCTCTCGGAAAACGAAAATTTTGCACCGATTGAGCTTGATCCTGAACGTGTCACGATACTTGGCAAAGTCGTCGAGGTTCGACGTTCTATTGTTTAACCTGGAAGCTCGCAGACGTCTAACATGTGGCACCTGGCTACTCTCCCTCTGCCGCAAAAAAAACCGATTGATTGAGGCGCATCAACTCTGAAGCGCCTTAAACTTATCGAGTCGCCATGTTTTTGTTTTCTAGCGGCTCATTGCACCTTTTGCGATGGCGTCGGAAATGATCTAAAAAGGGTGCCAATCATTTTTATTCGCGACTATCACCAGTAGCAAATCGAAATCAGACTATTCGCAGGCTTCACTATGAAAACTCAATCGGTTTTGAACAGCTATGTAACGTCCACTGTCCCCGAATCGACTACTCTAGTGCAATCTTCTTCGTCGAAAACATGCGAAAAAGGTACATCAGAAAAAGCGAGCGATATGTGGTGCGGTGTTGCGCGCGAAAGAATACGCAGTATTGAAGGTACGCCATTCTTTCTATCGCGTACGACCAGCGCGGTACCGGACGAAGGCATCGAGCAACGCTTCAATGCACATGGCTATGACATGGATGACCCAAAAGATGCCATCGCTAAATATGAAGCGAAGCATCCGGTTTCCATCGGCACTAAGATTGCGCATTTCTTCTCTGACATACTTTTCAATGTGGTTACCGTTGGCATTCCAGCCTTATTGTCGCTGAGCGCCGGCAGGAACAAGCAGCGTATTGATCAAAAGGTCGTCTTACGCGTCGTGCGTGAGGCCGTGGATAAATTCCCCGAACTAAAGATTCGCATTTCTAAAGAAGCATTTGATCGCCTTGATACCGCGGATCAGCGTATGTGGCATGAGAAGATGTCGATCGTGCGTGCAGCGCAACATGATTACATCGCCAATGAGCTTGCGCGTGTCTATCCGCATCACATTAATCTCGACGCGCCAACCATTTTGTATACCGGCGGTCGCGCGACAGGTCTCTTGCGCGTGCTCTATTGTTCGATGGATGAATATGTCGGGCTCTACTGGAGTGACTGGGGTCTGATGAGCGCTGACTCCGGCGCCTATCACTCACACGTTTATGACTACATCACCGAGGGTCACAACGTAAATTGGAATGCGCGCTATTTGGACTACAAGCCAAGAGATTACGAAGTAACCGAACCGGGTGAGTTTACTTTCTTGGGCGAAAACGATCGCAAGATTTGGTCGTTCGACGGTCCATGCGGTATGGTCGATCATGGCATCGGCGACATTCCGTCAATGTTTAAAATGCCAGTATTAAACACGGTGACGACGACGCTCAATATGCACTCCATCGGTACGCTCCTCAGCACACAAGTTCAGGCGGTTGCGCATGAATACTGGCAACGCATGAAAGACGCATGCGGCGTTTCAGAGATTTCGGTAACCCCTATTTCATGCGTCAGTGAAATAGACTTAAAGAGTGCTCAAGATTATTTTGCGAGGATTTTAGAGCGTGCGAAATAATCCGTTTAGATTGCTTTGGTAAGGCGGCCATGGGGCCGCCTTTTTTTTCGGTTAGGAGCTGCGGTTTTAGTTCTTTTGCGCGATAGCACTGACAGTGTACATGAACGCATAATCGATTTGCGTGTCAGGCATTATCTTTTTGTTATCGGCGTCGCGGAAAAATGCTTCTAAAACAGTAAGCCCCGCTTCGCTGAGGCGCTGTGAGAGTGTTGTCGGGCTAAAAAAGTTTCTGACGGTGTATTCGGTATCGCCACGAAAACGCCCGCCGTAAATAATGCCAGGTTTCATGGTGTCACCATTGCCCAACTTTACGGGCTTCTTGGAGTGCGAATCTATAATCATATATCCAGGAAATAATGCCCTATTAGACTCTGCTTTTCTATACGCGACCCATTGCATTATTGTTGATGGACTTGGGCCAGACATGTAGATTTTGCCGCCGGGCGCAAGTTTTTTGGTTACGGCAGCGAGCATCACTTGGAATTGTTCAGGCGTAAGAAAGTGCATGACGTCGATAATTACAATGAATTGAAACGACTTGGTATAATTAAAGACAACACAGACCCAAA
>CAZRSD010000113.1:0-5978 GCA_964602645.1 uncultured Myxococcales bacterium | reverse complement strand
GAATTATTGAGGGCCTACCTTCAGGCTTTGCCATCAATACCGCATCGATAAACAAGGACCTCGCTCGTCGGCAACAAGGCTTCGGCCGCGGCGGTCGTATGAAGATCGAGCACGACGTGGTGCATTTAACGGCGGGCGTGGTCGAGGGTAAGACCACCGGCGCACCGATCGCGCTCGAGATCGCCAATATCGATTACAAGAACTGGCGCGAAAAAGACATAGAACCAATGTCGGCACCGCGGCCTGGTCATGCTGATTTTGCCGGCGTGCTCAAATATCGTCACGATGATCTGCGCATCTCGCTTGAGCGCGCATCCGCACGTGAGACAGCCATGCGCACCGCAATTGGCTGTCTATGCAAACAGATCCTCAAGGAATTTGGTATCAACGTAATTGCTTATGTCATTCGCGTTGGTTCTATTTCATGTGACACGAGCAAATTTCTTACCGTCGATGATTATCAAGCAGCGTATCAAACTTCGCTCGGCAACGAATTCGCGTTTCCCGACACCACGCTTCTCACGAGGGTAGAAGACGAAATCATGACGACGATGAAAGCCAAAGACACCCTGGGTGGCATTTTTGAAACAGTGGCCCTCGGTCTCATTCCCGGCCTTGGCTCGTACGTACATTTCGATCGACGGCTCGATGGGCAAATTGCGCACGCGATGATGAGTATTCCCGCCATGAAAGCGGTCGAGCTTGGCGACGGCATCAAGAATGCAAGCCTGCGAGGCACATCGGTTCACGACGAATTTGCAATAACGGGCGATTATCTTACGCGCGAATCAAACCGTGCCGGCGGGCTAGAGGGTGGCATGAGCAATGGCATGCCTGTCGTCGTGCGCACGTACATGAAGCCTATCAGCACCACGCTCGCGCCACGCAAGAGCGTGGACATGAAAGACTATTCGTCGTCAAAAACCGTGTATGAGCGAAGCGATTTTTGCGCAGTGCAACGCGCATGCGTCGTGGGCGAGGCCATGCTCAGTTACGTTTTGCTAAACGCCCTCATGGACAAAATTGGCGGCGATTCCAAAATCGACATGCTTAAGACCTATGAATTTCTCAATCGTGGAAAGCGTGGTGAAGTCTCGATGAAAACAGAACCCTGGCGGTTTAATTATGAGTCGTAAGAGTCGATCGAATATTATTCTCATCGGTTTCATGGCGAGCGGTAAGTCGCGCGTGGGTGAGATGCTCGCCCGCAGGCTTGGCTACGAACTCATCGACACCGACGCTATTATTGAGCGGGAACATAACGAAAGCATCAAAGACATTTTCGCAAAGCACGGCGAATGGTATTTTCGTAAACGTGAATCGGATACAATACGCAACCTCGCTCATCGCGAACATGCGGTTATCGTCGCCGGTGGTGGCGCACCAACGTATTTTGATAATGCTCAAGCGTTACAAGAGTTGGGCCAAGTATTCTATCTCGATGCGAGCCTGTCGCTCATCTTAAAACGCCTAGAACGCAGCGACATCCGCCCGCTCGGCGCACTTAAATCTTCCCACGAGCTCGAAAAACTCAAGGCACTGTATCTCTACCGTCGCCCCATTTACTTGAGCTTGGGCCTTGCCGTCGATGTCAATCACGAAAGCAAGACCAAAACCTGCGACGAAATCATCAAGCGTTTCAAAGCGGGTAATCGCCTCAGCAAAATCGCGCACACGACCATCAACGACGTTGAAAATCACTATCCAATCTTTCATCAGCCACAAGCGCTCGACGCCATCGGTGATATTCGTGTCATGTTGGGCCTAACCGATCATCGCCCAGTGATAGTTACCACCGAGCACTTACAGCGCGTGCTCAGCACTTTCATCGACAAAATCAACCAAAAGCTCGAGATCACCGTGCCTGTCGTCACATTTGGCGACGGTGAAGAGCACAAAAATTTCTCAAGCATAAACACCATTCATGAACAAATGTTTGCGCTCGGGCAGAATCGCAAATCGCTCGTCTTCGCGCTCGGCGGCGGCAACGTTGGCGATGTCGCAGGCTTTGCTGCATCTACCTATTTGCGCGGCGTTCCCTTCGTGCAAATTCCAACGACCCTGCTCGCTATGGTCGACGCGTCGATCGGCGGCAAAACTGGCATCGATCTTCCCCGCGGCAAAAATCTCGTTGGCGCGTTTTATAATCCCAAGGCCGTCGTCATCGATCCAACGCTGCTCGCAACACTCCCCAAAGATGATTTCGCCTGTGGCATGGCAGAGGTCATCAAACACGCGATCATCGCGGATCGCGCCCTGTTCTACGCCATCAAGAATGACGAGTTGCCACTTGTCAACATCATTGAGCGCGCGCTCAAGGTTAAGGCGCTTGTCGTACTCGCCGACCCACGCGAGCGCAACATTCGAGCCCATCTCAACCTTGGCCATACGTTTGCGCACGCGTATGAAAAAGTCAGCGGCTTTACCATCAAACACGGCGCCGCCGTCGCCATTGGTCTCATGGAAGCAACCAGACTCTCGCGCGCGCTCGGCCTTTTAGAGGAGGATTTCGCAGCAGATTTGGCAGCCCTTCTGGAAAAATTCGAATTGCCCACAGCACTGCCCGCTCATCTCGATAAGCGCGAATTGCTCGAGGCTATGCGCGTCGATAAAAAACGCGACGACACTGGCCTGCAATTCATTCTCCCGAAACGTATTGGCGAAGTGATCATCCAGCACGTCGATGAATCTGATGTGTGGTGATACAAGGTTCTGCACACCGAAACACTTATTCATCCCATCCGGCGAAATAACTGACCGGTTTAGACGTTTATCAGTTGTGTGGGTGAACTATGAGCATCATTGAAATTTCCAAACTCGACGTCGTGTTCGGCAAGAATTCGAAACTTGCGTTACCGCTCCTCGATGCTGGCAAGTCGCGGCAAGAGATTATCGAAAGCTGCGGACAAATTGTGGGCGTTGAAAATGCATCGTTTACCGTGAATGCCGGAGAAATTTTTGTTCTCATGGGCCTCTCCGGGTCGGGAAAGTCAACCCTTTTACGCGCTATCAACGGCTTGGTGCCCATTTCTCGAGGGAAAATCACCATTACGATCGCCGAAGACGGCGACACTCATCACGTGCGCGTTGGCGACGCGGATGCCGAGATCTTGCGCACGCTGCGCATGCACCATCTCACCATGGTCTTTCAAAACTCTGCCCTCATGCCGTGGAAAACCGTCGCGCAAAATGTCTCGTTTGGCCTTGAGCTTGCGCAAGCTCCCAAAAGCGCGATCGAACAGAAAGTCAAAGAGATGCTCGCCATGGTCGGCTTGTCTCAATGGGCGCACCATTACCCGCGCCAGTTGTCGGGCGGCATGCAGCAACGCGTTGGTATTGCTCGCGCACTCGCGACCAACGCGAGTATTGTGCTCATGGACGAACCCTTTTCGGCGCTCGATCCGTTGATCAAGAGCCAAATGCAACAAGAACTGCTGCACCTACAACGAACGCTCAACAAAACCATCATGTTTGTCACCCACGATTTGGACGAAGCGCTCAAGATCGGCAATCGCATTGCGATCATGCAGGATGGCAAGATCATACAAATCGGTCGTGCCGAAGATATCGTGAGCAATCCGAAGACTATCTATGTGAAAAACTTCGTCGCGAATATCGATCAAACGCGTTTGCTACGTGCAAAAACCATTATGACATCCATTTCCGAGCTCACGATCAATGAAGCAGATTCTTCGGTTCTGCTCGATTGCTCCGGCGTCTATCGCTGCTTGCTCGACGAGAGCGGTCGCCCGCGCCGCTCTCTGTGTGGCGATTTGGAAGGCCGCATCATTCCTTGGACACTCTTTCAAAGCGGTACATTTAACCAAAACGACATCATCTTAGGCAACGAATACCTCATGATCAAAGACGTCATCAAAGCCGTGGGCCACACGAAGCGCCCCATGGTCATTCAAGACAAATCTGGAAAAATGATAGGCGCAGTCACCACGGATTCCATCCTGAATGCACTTGCCATGCGCTAGCTACTCGACATCTACCGTGCGCTCGATCATCACATACGCCGCTTTGTCAGCCACAAGCACCAGCGAATTATCGATGAAGAGCGCACCAAAAATATTGTCGGCAGGCATTTCTCCTCGATAACCCGTCGTTGGATTTTCGGCCGAAATCACTGCCTGACCGGCAGCAACCATGGCCGCATTGAACTTGTCGCCCATGGTGCCATTGTCCTTAACCTCGATCAGTTCCTTCGCCGTAACCGCCCACACTTTGCCATCTTTGTCGACGGCGAAATCGCGAACGTCCACACGATTCCAAATCGCCTTCTTTGGCGGTATCAATTTGTTGTTCGCAATGTCATAAATCACGACGCCACCTTGGAAATCATGTGGACAAGCAAGCCCGATGTAGAGCTTGTCATTCGCCACAACGATATCTCTAACGTTGAAATTTTGCGTCATTGGATCACCCATGTTCCATTCGTTTGATCCAAAAAGCGGCGTGTTTTCTGCAACCGCAGAAAACGGCGTATTCGTACCGGCATCGGCAACGTCGAGAACCGAGATTCCCGCGTACGACACCAAAAACGCTTTGGTCTCATTTTGCGCAAATTGTGCCATGCTGTATTTGGAGGCACCAATGCCAAATGCAGGCGAGGTCGGAAACGTCGCGTTTTCCAATTTAGTATCGGTAAAGAGTTTGCTTTGGCCACCGTTGCCTATGGACGATGCCAAAATATACGGTACCGCCGCACCGTTTTTCATGACGGTAAAGAAATTGGTGATTTTATGATTAATCACAAACCCGACAATATGCGTTGCAGACTTCCAAGCCTGCACAAGCGTATTACCCTTCACATGCAATGCGCCGTGTTCGCCCGCACCCGACGTATCTTGCCACGCAATTAAGAGGCCATCGACAGTCGGATTGAGCGTCGAGGTTTGACCCACGTCGGAGAATCTGGCCTTGCCGGCGATATCACTAAAGCTTGGCACATTCCACGTCAGTTTGGTCCACTTGGTCGCATCATTGACTGAAGCACTAAACTCATCACCAATATCCAACGCCACAAGATTGCCTGCATAACCGCTCGTCGCCAAATAGAGCCATTTTTTATCGAGGCTCATTATCGGCGGAATATACATGGTTGGGCTTGGATTGCCGAAGACTTTGCCATCGAGCTTAACCCAATCTTTGATTACGACTTTTATTTTATCTTGGTTTTTGTCGTTGAACTCAGGCTGGTTCGAATCACTCTTCAAGCCGTCACAACCCGCGGTGACGATGAGCGCCATCAAGAACGACGAAATTACAAATTTACGCATTTAATTACCCTAGTTCAACAATCGCTATTCACTAACAACATGGCGCGAAAGTCATGATAATCTCTGATTATGACATAGTCTCCATATCTAACAAGAGATGCTTCCCCGCGCGCGCCTAACCAAATAGACCATCAATCCACATCGCTTGACATGGAGTTGTGACCTTGTTAGAGCGTAGTGGTTATTGTACCATTAGGCCCTTTGCCATGTTCAATGTGAAAAATTGTTTATCCCGCGCAGGCCGACGGCCCATACGCGTTCGCCATTAGGCGTGCACTTTTTTTACATCCTCACGTTAGATTTTTTACTGGTTACGTTTTAGTTTTTTTGCCACGAGGCCGAGGTCTCTATGAAAAAGTTAATTCGATTGGCGCTCCTCTGCGCGTTCCTGCCTTTTTTTGGTGCGTGTTCGAAATCATGCAAAGCAGACAAGGATGAGAATGTCTTGCGCATTGGCACCAATGCTAATTTCCCACCGTTTGAATCCGTCGATCAAAAGGGTGAAATAGTTGGTTTTGACATCGACGTTGGCCGCGCCATCGGCAAAGTACTCAACAAAGAAGTCATCTTGAAAGAATTCGATTTTGACGCACTCATCCTCGCGCTCGACAAAGGACAGATCGATATCATCTTGTCGGGTTTGTCGATAACCGAATCCCGTCAAAAGGAAATTGCGCTTGTGCCCTATCAAGG
>CAZRSD010000112.1:0-5998 GCA_964602645.1 uncultured Myxococcales bacterium | reverse complement strand
GCTCGACATAATTAGGTGCTAATTTTTCTGACTAGCAAGTTGGGATGCGCTGTATTTCTTCGCTCATGATCATAAAACCAACGAAATCATCGCGTTGTTCGCAACTACTTCTTATTCGGGTTAAACGATTACAGAATTCCTACTTCTTGGGATTGCGCCCAGTTCACCCAGGCATGTTCGGACAGCCTGTCTTCAGCAACCTCTTTTGCCCCAAGCAACAAGTTGTGCTACGCGCACCATAACGGTTTCGAGGTTATTGTGGCCAAGCCAATACTAGACGATAAAACTGTTTATTTGATCGACGGTTCAGGATATATTTTTCGCGCATTCTTCGCTATTCGATCCTTGCGCTCAAAATCTGGTGTACCGACGAACGCGGTGTTTGGCTTCGCCAACATGCTTATCAAGCTGCTCAAAGAACATCAGCCCAAATATTTGGCGATAGCCTTCGATCGCAAAGAACCTACATTTCGCCATCAGCTCTACGACGGCTACAAGGCGAATCGGCCGCAGCCGCCAGAAGATTTAGTGCCTCAGTTTGCGCTCATTCATCGCTTGGTTGAAGCATTCAACATCAAGCTCTTGTCCCACGCCGGCTTCGAAGCTGACGACCTCATCGGCACGCTTGCGCGACGTGCGCAGGGCGAAGGGCGCGAGGTTGTTATTGTTACGGGCGATAAGGATTTGATGCAGCTCGTCGACGACAAAACCTATTTGCTTGATGAACTGCGCGCTGCACGAAACGGTGCCGAAGATTTTATTGATATAGCGCAAGTGAAGAATGAACTTGGCGTATTGCCCCGCCACGTTGTCGATTTGCTCGCGCTTGCAGGTGATGCTTCCGATAATGTGCCCGGTGTCGACGGTATCGGCAAGAAAACCGCAGCTGAGCTCATCAACGAATACGGCTCGGTTGAGCAAATTCTCAATTGTGTACCGCTCATCAAGCAAAAAAGTCGTCGTGAAAAACTCATGGATGGTCATAATGCCGCGCTCTTGTCGAAAAAGCTTGTCGCCATTGATTGCAAAGCGCCAGTGCCCTTCAGTATCGAAGATTTGCATTATCAAGGCATTGATCAAGAAAAGACGCGCTCTTTATTTACCGAACTTGATTTTAATCGCCTGCTCACCGATTCGCGCCTCTTCAAAAGTCTTGCGCCGGAACATCGTTTTGACGACGTGGCGCCTAGTGCCAAAGATGTGGTCAATCGCCAAGCGTATTTTGCTGTGACCACACCAAACGAACTTGATGCCCTCCTCGACGTGCTGAAGCCCATCAAGAAAGTTGCGATCGATATTGAAACCGATAGCGTTGATGCTGCATCAGCCGCACTCATCGGCTTGTCGCTCTCGTGGGGGGAGAATCTCGCAGCCTACGTGCCACTCGCGCATTCTGATGCAAGCATCGCGCAACTGCCGCTCGACCTTGTTCAAGACACACTTGGCAAACTGTTGTGCTCCGACGACAAAGTCATCCTTTCGCAAAATGCCAAATTCGACCATCAAATTCTTGCACGCTATGGCTTTGGTGAATTTAAGATCGGCGGCGACCCGATGCTTGCGAGCTATCTGCTGCATCAAGATCAAGAGCGTCACAATCTCAGCGACCTGAGCATAAAATATTTGCATCACGCGCCAATCACCTACGAGGAAGTTTGCGGCAGCAAGAAGGCGCAGATCTCATTTCGCGACGTAGGGCTCAAGTCCGCCACGGAATATGCCGCTGAAGATGCCGATCTTGTCTTGCGTCTCGAGGAGATCCTCGTGCGTGAGCTCAAGGCGACATCCCTCGATGGACTCTATTACGATCTCGAATTGCCGCTTGAGGAAGTGCTCAGCCGTGTTGAGCGCGCCGGGGTTAGACTTGATACCGCGATTCTCAGCGACGCGGGCTGCGAACTGCGGATACGTCTCACTGAGCTTGAGCAAAAAGCGCATGAGATCGCCGGCGGTGCTTTCAATCTGGCAAGCCCCAAGCAAGTCGCTGAAGTGCTGTTCGAAAAGCTCGCGTTGCCGACGGTCAAGAAGACAAAGACCGGGCATTCAACCGATTCCTTTGTCTTAGAAAAGCTTGCGCCAAAGCACCCGATCGCTGAGATTCTCCTCGAGCATCGCATGTGCGCGAAGCTCATCAACACCTATGTGGAAATTCTGCCGCAGCTGATCAACAGGGAAACGGGCCGTTTGCACACCACCTACAATCAATTTGTCACCGCAACTGGGCGTTTGTCGTCGAGCGACCCAAATCTGCAAAATATACCGGCGCGCACCAAAGAGGGCCGTCGCATTCGCCAAGCATTTGTGCCGAGGCCAGGCTATAAACTCATTTCGCTCGACTATTCGCAAGTTGAGTTGCGCCTGCTCGCGTTTGTAAGCCGCGATCCTGTTTTGCTCGATTCGTTTGCGCGCGACCAAGACGTTCATCGACGTACGGCGAGCGAAATTTTCGACGTGCCGCCAGAGCAGGTAACCAAATTTCAACGTGACACCGCCAAAACCA
Organism: uncultured Myxococcales bacterium; assembly: GCA_964602645.1. Classification (GTDB taxonomy): domain Bacteria; phylum Myxococcota; class UBA727; order UBA727; family JABDBI01. The sequence continues at coordinate 3,498 of CAZRSD010000112.1, read as the reverse complement.
TTAATTTCGGCTTGCTCTACGGCATGGGCGCTCATCGTTTGGCGCAAACGCTCAATATCGATCGCAAGCAAGCGCAGGCGTATCTCGAGAAATATTTCGATAAATATGCCGGCATTCTGCGGTGGAAAAATCAAGCGCTCGCTGTCGCTAAACAAAACTGCGCGGTACGTACCCTGTTTGGCCGCAGGCGCAGTCTGCCTGAGCTCTCGTCGAAAAACGCCATGGAGCAAGCGCGCGGTGAACGTATCGCCATTAACACGCCGATCCAGGGCAGTGCTGCCGACATCATAAAGAAAGCTATGATTGATACCGATCGCTATTTGACTACGCATCATCCTGATGCGCATTTGATCATGCAGGTCCACGATGAACTCGTCATTGAAGCGAAAGCTGATGTGGCAGAAGAAATAGCGAAGGACGTTGCGAAGATCATGAGCCACGGTCATGGCCTTGATCTATTTCTCAAGGTTGATTATGGCATTGCCGACAATTGGGATGATGCGCACTAGAGAAGCTAAACAACCGGGAAAAATAACTGAAACTCAGTATACGATCCGTAAGTGGACTTGCAGATGATGCGTCCACCAAAGGCGTTCATCGCTTGTTTGCAGTACGCAAGACCAATGCCGGTGCCGTGATTTTTGCGCGTGTAGAATTTATCGAAGATGCGCGGCAAGTCTGATGGTCGAATGCCCGTCGCGTCGTCGCGAAAATGCACGATGTTAAAACGATCCGTGGTGCTAAACCAAATCTTAATGCTGCCTTTCTTGGCAGTTTTGATTTGATGTAACGAGTTCTTGAGCAAGTTTGAAAAGACATGGATTAAGAGTGGTTCGTTGCCAAAACAACTAAAATCAACGCTGATATCGACGCTCACGAGCCGGCGTTCTGACTTTGGAAAAAACGGATACTCGTCCAGCGCCTTTTCGATGCAGGTCAAGACCGAGCATTTGTCGAGGGGCAAGAGGTGCCGTTCAAAATGACCGAATTTGGTGAGGAACATGTCGATGATGGACAAACTTCGCCGCGAAATTGACATGAAATGATTGGGGATATCCTCAAGCAATTTAAGCTTATGTTTGTCGATCTTAGGAATGTCGAGGTGATTCGCTTTGGCAACTTCGTAGGTCTTTAAGAGCGTGGGCAAATAATCCTGCACGTTTTGTGCGGAAATATACATGGCAGACAGGGGCGTGCGCATCTCATGGGCAATGGACGCGCTGACGCTTTTGTACGCACTCAGTTTCTCTTGCGCGATCTTCTCATTGCGTCGTGAAAATAATAAGCCGATCGTGACCGAATAAATGCACATGTAGACGGTCCAGTAGAGCGTATCGGCAGAGAGTGAAAACCACTTGGAGTCGCCGGTCATGAGAAATAGGCAATAGCCAAGCACGACGCCAATGATCAAAATCACGATGAAGCTGCGTGAATCAACTAAGACGGCGAGAAGAAGTAGCGCAAGGATCATGTTGAGCAGCCAAAAGGTTGAGCCTTGGCTATCAAAGAGCATGAACGTTGTGAGAAACGGCAAACAATAGAGCAAGGTCAAATGCCAATAGAGTGGCAAGTATGGCATGAGGGCTTCGTGCCAGTAATCTTTGATGATGAGCAAGAAGCAAAGGCCACCCGCGATCAAACGCAAACAGATGAGCAAGGTGTAATTGCTGTGCGACGACGGTGACCACATAAAATAAGGAATGATGTAGTTGATGACGGCAAAAATGCCAAAGACTTCGTACTGCGCGCCGTGATCACCGACGCGCTCCGTACATCGATCGCTTAATCTTTTTAGGCTTTTAAAGATCAAGGGTTCCTCATCATGAGTATGCAACCTCAGTCTTCCTAGTTTTCTCGACGAGGTAGGTCACGAAGAAGCCGAGGCCATTTGCGATCATGCTTGGTATGAGACTGCCCACACCCAAATGTGGCTCTACAAAGAAGTGCCAAATGAGAAATACGACGATACCGCTGCCGGCACCCCCATAGAAGCAGGGTTTGGTTGGGCGAAATCCTAAGAGTCCCGCATAAAGCGGAATCACGATAATGGGTCCCCAAAAATTAAGCGTGAATAAAATTATGCTCATGATGCTCGAGAAGCTCACGGCGATCACGGTGGCAAGCGCCCCGAGGACAAACGTGACAACCTTCGCTAAGCGAAGTTCGGTTTTATCGGGCAATTCTCTTTTGAGCAGTGGTTTAATGGTGTCATGCACCAAGCTGATACCGGCAGCATTCAAATAGGAGTCCGCTGTCGACATTACGACGGACAAAATACCGGCGACGGCAAGACCGCGCAAACCAGCAGGCAAGATCGTGTCGATCAAATGGGGAAACGCGAGGTTCGCATCGTAATCAGGCGTGAGCGCCACGGAAATAAGGCCAAGCAAACCCACGACGACGAAGAAGGGCGCTTCGATAGCAGCAGCGACGCGCATGGTGGATTTAATTTGTGTGACGTCCTTAGCCATCAAGAGCCTCTGTGTATGCGGTGGATCGAGGAAGGGCACGGAAAATGCTAAGAAAATGAAGAAATAATTTATCGCTGAGCTCGGCGTGTCGGGCAAATGTAAGAGCCTATCAGGCACCTTCTCGAGCAGCGCTTGATAGCCACCGACGATATTTAAGCCGACGTTGCAGACCATGGGGATTGCGATGATCAAGACGGCAAATTGCAAAAGATCAGTAGCGGTTACGGCTTTCACGCCGCCAAATGATGAGTAGAGAATTACCGCGCCACATCCGATGAGGACACCAGCCCAAAATGGCAGGCCCAAAAAGTAGTGCACGGTAAAGCCGATGGCGCTCACTTGTCCGCCCACGGCGGCAGCGCCGTACAATGCACCACAGATCCCCGTGATGATTTGCGCTTTTCTACCGTAAAGTTTGTACATGATATCGCCAACAGAAATGCAATCGGCGAAATTTTCAATTTTGTCGACGAAAAACTGTCCGACGAGGAAGTGGTTAATAGGATTTCCGAAGGCGATGAGCACGTAAATGACGCCCATTGAAAAAACGCTACTTATCAAGCCAAGCGTTGCGCCACCGCCGATAACCGTGGCAGTCACCGTCGCGACCATCACGAGAAGAGAATATTTTCGGTCGGCAACCGAAAATTCTCGCATATCTTTTATGTTGCGTCCTTTATAAAATCCTAGCAGCAAAACGAAAACCAGATATCCAACCACAATAATGTTATCAATCATGTCTTTTCTTTCCACAGTGAGAAAATTCAAAATCCACCACTTGCTATGCAGTTAAGACCTTACAGAAACACCGCATAGCGACGAAAATAAGCCAAGATCTATCGCGTTGGATTAATAGAGCAAGGGAGGATATTTGTATTGTAGGCGGCTCAAAAAAAGGCTTAGATCGAAAAATAGATGGTAATTATTGTGCGGAAAAAGTGAAATTAAATTGGCGCGTGATGATGATTTATTCGTGTTTTTATTCCTATTTCAATATTGGTTTCGATGGTTTTTTATGATTGTTAAC
>CAZRSD010000111.1:0-6036 GCA_964602645.1 uncultured Myxococcales bacterium | reverse complement strand
TCACGACGCTCACGAAGCGCATGGCTGAAGATCTTTGCGACTATCTCGTCGATGTTGGGGTCAAAGCAAAATATCTTCACTCCGATATCGACACGATCGAGCGTTCGGAGATTCTTCGCTCATTGCGACTTGGCGAATTTGATGTATTGGTTGGCATCAATCTTCTTCGAGAAGGCCTCGATCTTCCCGAAGTGAGTTTGGTTGCTATTCTCGATGCCGACAAGGAAGGCTTCTTGCGTTCGGCGACGGGGTTAATTCAAACTATTGGGCGCGCAGCGAGAAACGTGCGCGGAAAGGCAATTCTCTACGCAGACAACATTACTGACTCAATCAAGCTAGCAGTTCAAGAAACGAATCGGAGACGACAGATTCAGCACGAGCACAATGTTGAACACAACATTATTCCTGCGTCGGTAAAGCGCGAAATTGGTCGACTCGACGCAGGTTTCACTCCTATTGAGGAGCACAAGGAAGCGAAGAAAATTAACCTCGACAACCCACAAGAACTCGAAAAGGCAATCGCAAGCCTGAAAGGCAAAATGCGCGTCATGGCACAGAAGCTCAATTTCGAAGAAGCAGCCAAAATCCGCGACGAGATAAGCCAGTTGCGAAAGCGATTGCTCACCATCGAAACCGGTGAGTTCTAATTACCTTTAGGAATATCTATGATTAGAAAAATGACCGCGGGCTTTAATAGCCTCATGAAGAACTATACCCCCGACCCTTACGTCTACGCGCTCATCCTCACGTTTATCGTCTTCATCCTAGGATTGATTCTAACCGGCACCGGCGTTTTTGAGCTCTCGCGCACGTGGGGGAAAGGTTTTTGGTCACTCTCAACCTTCACGCTTCAAATGACGATGATTCTCTTCTTGGGCTATGTCGTCGCGCTCTCGCCATTCATCAAGCGCGGCTTATCGTTCTTCGCCGGCTTACCGAAGAACTTGCCGCAAGCCGCTGTCTACGCTACCCTCATCTCACTCGGCGGAGCGTTGCTTAACTGGGGCTTTGGCCTCATCATCTCTGCGCTTTATTGCAAAGAACTCGGTAGAAAATTTAAGGGTCGCAAATTTGCCGTCCTCGTTGCGTGCAGCTACTCGGGATTTTTGGTATGGCACGGCGGGCTCTCTGGCTCGATTCCGCTATTGGTTTCCACGCCGGGCAATTTCTCAGAAAGCACTATCGGCCGACTCGTACCACTCGGCGAGACGATATTTGCCCCCCTCAATCTCACCATTCTCGCGGCTCACATCATTTGTTTACCGATTCTCAGCTATTTCTTGATCAAGGCAAGCAGCGACGACAAAGAAACAGAAATCGCCGAGGATTTTCACTTGCCCGTCGCCAATGAAGCAAAGACAGCGGCAGAGGCATGGGAAAACAGCGCCGTGCCAACCGCATTGCTCGCCGTGATTTTTGTATTTTATGGCATCAACCAAATTATTACCGACACGTTTTCGGTTGATCTCAATCAAATAAATCTCTTTCTCTTCGTGGTAGCCATGGTCATGCACAAAACCCCGCGCGCGTTTCTCGACGCAAGCTTCGGCGCCTCACAAAAGGTGTGGCCGATCTTGGTACAGTTTCCTTTTTACGCTGGCATCATGGCTGTCATGCAAGAAAGCGGACTTGCGGCGATTATATCGAATAAATTCGTGGAAGTCGCAACGACCGAAACCTTGCCACTCTTTGTGTACCTCAGCGCTGGCCTCGTAAATATTTTTATACCGTCGGGAGGGGGACAATGGGCGGTTCAGGGCCCTATGGTGATCGAGGCGGCAAAAGAGCTTGGCGCTAACGTCAACGCGTCGATGATGGCGGTCGCGTGGGGAGATGCTTGGACCAACATGATTCAACCATTTTGGGCACTGCCCCTGCTCGCTATTGCCGGATTGAAAGCCAAAGACATCATGGGCTATTTGGTTTACGTCTTTCTGTTAAGCGGTATAGTAACCGCCATATGCTTTTTAATTTTCGTTTAGTAATCGGTGAATATCGATGTCGATGACGTCAATAATTTAACCAACAATGGAAGAATTGATGAAAAAGCTAATACTACAGATAGTCTTCGGCGCACTGCTTGTATCGCCTAATTTGACGGCGAGAACCAAGCTCTCGCTCAACCAGGGGACCATGAAAGCAGGGGGCCGCATTCAAATGCCCATCACCGTACCTAAAGAGGGCGACACGACGGTGGGCATCAATATTTCGCCAACGTTTGATTATTTCGTGGCGCACTCATTTTCTCTCGGGCTTTCGGGTAGCGCGTTTCGACTAAGTATCACCGGCGACAACATCCCTTGGTATTTTAACGTTGGCGTAAATGGCATTTATCATTTCGATCTCGGCGGCGTTCTCTATCCTTATGTCGGCGCAGGCGGCGGCATGTCGTGGGGAACCAAAGTACACAATGTTAATGCCTATCGCACGGCGTTTGTCATCACAGTGCCCGCGGGTTTGCTCGTTGCCCTCAACAGCCATGTCGCTTTGAACTTGGGTGTGCCGATCGAGTTTTCATTCACCAGCGATGGTTATCAAAAGATGGAGCTCCCTGTCGGTTACCTCGGTATTGAGGCCTTCTTTTAATCCGCAATCAGGGGTGAAATTTTAAGCCTTCCGCGGTTTTGGGAAGGCTTTTTTACTGCTATTTGACCAGGCTTATGGCAATCAACACGAGGTTTTACATGACAAAAGAACACATACACAAAGTCGTCATCATAGGCTCAGGCCCCGCAGGTTTCACGGCGGCACTCTATGCTGCCCGTGCAACGCTCAAGCCGCTGCTCCTTAAAGGCTCAGCGCCTAATTTACCCGGCGGCCAACTCATGCTCACCTCGGAAGTCGAAAATTTTCCCGGATTTCCCGACGGACTCTTAGGTCCCGCCTTGATGGAAAAATTTGAAGCGCAAGCGCAACGATTCGGCGCCGTCATGAAAGAGAAGAACATCGTCAAAGTGGATTTCTCTAAGCATCCTTTTGTTTTGACCACCGAAGATGGCGAAGAAATTCGTTCGGAAACCGTCATCATAGCAACGGGCGCCAACGCAAAACTGCTCGGCATTCCCCTAGAAAAAGAGCTCATGGCGTTGGGGGCGGGTGTATCCGCATGCGCAACCTGTGATGGCGCGTTTTATAAGGACGTTGACGTGGCCATCATTGGCGGCGGCGATACAGCCATGGAAGAAGCGCTCTTTTTGACGCGCTACGCAAAATCCGTGACCATCGTCCATCGTCGCGATCAGTTTAGAGCAAGCACAATCCTGGTTGAGCGCGCGCAGAAGAATCCAAAGATAAAGTGGCTTCTCAATAAAGTGGTCGAACGCATCCTTGCAGAAAAGTCTGGTCCTCGAAATCAAGACGCGCTTGTGGGTATCGTCGTCAAAGATACGGCGAGTGGTGAGCTATCAGAGCTGAAGATCGCGGGCCTCTTCGTTGCCATTGGCCATCAGCCGAATACCGAATTGTTTAAACATGCTTTAGCGCTTGACGAGAAAGGCTATATCAAGACCAAAGGTCAAAGCGCAAAAACGGAAATCCCTGGCATCTTTGCGTTTGGCGACGTGCAAGATAGTGTCTACCGTCAAGCGATCACAGCCGCCGGCTCTGGCTGCATGGCCGCAATCGACGCTGAGCGTTACCTCGAGCATGTTGGTTTCTAGGCCGTGTTTTCATACCTGTGGAAAACCTGTGGGTAAGTTGGCGTTATCGAGAGCAATGTTCGCCTTGGTAGTGGTCTTTGAACTTTTATCGCGATTGAATTAATCTATCCAAGTAATTCTTATCTTTTGTTCCATATTTAGGTGTATTAAATTTCTCCATACCATTATTTTCAGTAATTCTTTTTTGCGCATTTTCTTGAGAGGTTTTTTGCTCGGCGCGTTGATTGCCATTTTGAAAATTGCGATAGATCCTTTCATCGTCTTGAATGAGAGAATCATCGTTTTTTCTTTTTGTTGTCGGCAAAAAACTCTCAGAGTTTTTTTCGTTGGCAAAGTAAAAATAGCCACCCAATGTTAAGACAAGAAAAACAATAATTAAAAGATAAGCAATTACTTTTCCAGAGCCATCTTTGGTAGATTTTTTTCTTCGCGTTGTCGACGCATTTTTATTTCTAGTTCTAACCGCTGTCATAATTGTCTCACATGACTACATGCGCATAGGCATGATGACGCATTGATGACTGTCGTCATTCATACCAGTTATCAGTGTTGGCGATAATGGATCGGTAAACTTCACCATAATATTATTATCCGTTATCGACGACAATGCATCGATAATATATTTCGCATTGAAGCCGATTTCGATATCCGGGCCACTGTATTCGACGGGAACGTCGTCGGTAACTTCACCCGCATCAGGATTTACACACGAAACAGTCAACTCACCGCTCCTGGTTTTCATGCGCACGCTTTGGCTCTTCTCGCTCGCGAGTACCGACACGCGCTTCAAGCCCAAAAGAAAATCGTGTCGCGATGCGCGCATGATCTTATCGGCGAGTTTAGGAATAACTTGGTTGTAGTCTGGAAACTTTCCGTCGATTAAACGCATGGAGAGGTAGGTATTTTTGAGGAGGACAATGGCATGCTGCTCTGAGATACCCAAACGAAAGGTTTGCTCATTCTCGAGGCTCCCATTGTCTAATAGCTTAACCAGCTCGGCGAGACCTTTGCGTGGAAGGGTGACGGGCTCGAACACACTGAAATCACCGGCTGCGAAGTTCTCCTTCACGCGGCTTAAGCGGTGGCCGTCGGTCGAAACCATAACGACGCTATTTGGGGCGTTTCTCTGTGGCTCAAAATATACACCGGTCAAATTGTAACGATTCTCGTCACTGCTGGTTGAGTACAAAGTCTTTTGAACCATGGCGAGAAAAATGTCGGCGGGAAGCGCTTGAAAGGGCATGCCCTCGAGAGCCGGCAAATTGGGAAACTCATGCGCAGAAAGCGCAACGAGTCGCGCGTTGGTGCGCCCACTCCGAATACCGAGATGCGAATTTTCGAGCGACCGCAATGTCACGTCGGGCCCCGGCAACATTTTGACAATGTCCAGCAGCGAACGTGCCGATACCGTAATCGCGCCCTCGCGCAAGACTTCGCATTGCTTGCGCATGCGCATGCCAACGTCGAGGTCGGTTGAGCTCAGCAATACACCGTCAGCGCCGTCGGTTTGCAGTAAGACGTTCGACAAGATTGGCATCGCATTTTTGCGCTGCACAACGCCCTGCACCATAGTCAGCCCGCGAGATAGCTCGTTTGCCGGAATTCTAATTTCCACTTCTCACCTCGTTCCAAGCCGTTAAGTACACATGTGTCGCAAGGCACCTCTGCCGAAGATTTCTCGTCAATAATTCGACAAGGCAACTCCTCTCACAATTTCGCGACACGCCTTAAGGCTTATGCACGTGAGCCAAATAGCTTTTTATTCCTCAACCATCAAGCACTCTCTCAAGCCAGGGTCTTTTTGCTGATGCTTCTTTCTCAAAGTTTTCCACATCACCAATGAATGATTTTTTTAAAATATTTATAATTGTTCATCTTATTATTGCCTGTGGAAACTGTGGAAAACCCAGTAGAACTAGAACATGACTAAATTTTAAATGACACCATCCTGTGGAAAACCTGTGGAAAACTTTGTGGATAAATTGTGGAAAACCCCTGCCCTGTGGAAAACCCACCCTATTTTAAACAGGTTTTCCACAGGGTGGTGTGGAAAACCCGATTTGTTTTACCCAGGCTCCCTAAACCGTAAGGGGTGCCTGTGGAAAACCTGTGGAAAACCTGTGAGAAAGGGGCTGCGCTTGGTTGAGTTTTCCACAGGCGCTGGTTTTTGAGTGCTAACGATAAAACCTTGAATAATTTGAATTAATTCTTGGCGCAGCTAGGTTTCCCACAGGCTGTGGAAAGTTTTTTCCCACAGATTTTCTCCATGTGGAAAACTTTTGCGACTTTTGACGCTTTGATTTTTGAGCAATCGTTCTTCGCTTTTCTACCAATGAATGAGGACACTTTTTATGCCCACAATTTTCATCGTCGTTTT
>CAZRSD010000110.1:0-6042 GCA_964602645.1 uncultured Myxococcales bacterium | reverse complement strand
TCGCCGTCCATGAATATGGCGTGCGGCTTGCCGGCGATATTAAAAAAGTCTCGACGCATGTTCGCAAATTGACGGATCTCATCCGTGAAGCGGATTATTATGCAAGCCTGTCGCGCGAGACAGTGATACGCAGTGCCGACGTGGAAAAGGCACTGGCCCAACAAGTCTTTCGTGCCTCACGCGTGCGTACACGCCAATACGAGGCTATCGAACGCAACACGCTCTTCGTTCAAGTCAAAGGTGACGCCATCGGTCAAGTCAATGGCTTAAGTTATTACGAGCTTGGCGGCTTTGCATTTGGTCAGCCCGTGCGCATCACCGCGCGCGTCGGTTTGGGCACTGGGCGCATCATCGATATTGAGCGTGAAGTCAATCTTGGCGGCCCGATTCATTCAAAAGGTGTGCTGATCTTGACCGGTTATTTAAACGGGCAATTTGCGCGCAACGACGTCATTTCGCTTTCGGCAAGCCTGGTCTTTGAACAAAGCTATGGCGGCATCGAGGGCGATAGCGCAACCGCCGCCGAAGCGTGCGCACTCTTGTCGGCCATCGCTCAAGTGCCACTTAAACAGACGATGGCGATAACGGGATCGATGAATCAGCACGGCGAGATTCAGCCTATCGGCGGCGTCAATGAAAAGATCGAAGGCTTTTTTGATATTTGCGAAAAAGAAGGACTTACCGGCGATCAAGGCGTCATCATGCCCTTTGCAAATATCGAACATCTGATGGTGCGCAGCGACGTCGTCGAGGCTGCAAAGAAAAAGCGCTTTCATATCTATGCCGTTCGTACCATTGATGAAGCGCTGACAATACTTACCGGCTTTGATGCCGGCACACGCGACAAGACCGGTACATTCCCCCGCAACAGCATCAATGCCAAAGTAGAGATCGCATTGAAGACCTTTGCCAAAAAGGTTCATGCGGCCCGCAGATCAAAAAGATCTCCGTCAAAGTCCTGATGATGCGCCATCGCGAAAGATCATTAACCAAGTCTTTAGCGCGATTGCAGCAAGCTACGCTTCTATCACTCGCGGTTGTGGCTTCTTAAAGAGGAACCAGAACAGCACCGCCACAATCGCGGCATAGCCGGCGAACGCGAGCCAGATGCCCGGCCAATCGAATTTACCTTCGATGACAAAGTAGCGATAGATCATAATACCACTCACCACGCTGCCCTATAAGGCGCCGAAGCCGTTGGCCATCATCATAAATAAGCCTTGTGCGCTCGCTCGCATGCTCGGCTTTACTTGCGTCTCGACGAAAAGCGATCCCGAAATATTGAAGAAGTCGAATGCCATGCCGTAGATGATGCACGAGAGAATGATCATCCACAAACCGTTTGCAGGATTGCCAAAGGCGAGCAAACCAAAGCGCAAGACCCACGCCACCATGCTGAAGGCCATCACATTTTTAATGCCGAAGTTGCGCAAGAAGAACGGTATGGTCAATATGAACAACGTTTCCGAAATCTGTGAAATAGATAAAATAACAGCCGGGTGCATCACGGCGAAAGAGTCTTTGTATTCTTCCATCGACGCAAAATCATGCAAAAATGTATCGCCATAGGCGTTTGTCAATTGCAATGCGGCACCAAGCAACATGGCAAACAAGAAGAACAGCGCCATGTTGACGTCTTTAAACAACGCAAAAGCATCAAGACCCATGTTGCTTGCGAACGATCCACCGACGCTTTTGCCAAGAGGTGGGCATTTTGGCAAACTGAGCGCGTAGACCGCGAGAATGGCCGACACACCTGCCGCAACATAAAATTGAGCAGCAGACATTTCAAAACCTGAAAGGCTCACTGTCCAAAGCGCCGCAATAAAACCGACGGTGCCCCACACGCGAATTGGTGGATAGTCACGCACGACGTCGAACCCAGCTTCTTTCATGGAACAATATGAAACTGAGATCGATAGCGAGATGGTTGGCATATAAAAAATCATGTTTGCCAACATGATCCAAAACATAAGTTTCGGATCATCAACGTACGGCACACAAAATAAAATAGCAGCGCCAACTAAGTGGAACGCTGCATAAAGTTTTTCCGCGTTGATAAAGCGATCAGCGATCATTCCCGAAAGCGCGGGCATGAATAGCGACGCGATACCCATGGTAGAAAAAATGGCACCAAATTCGGTGCCAGACCATTGCTTCGTTTGAAACCAATAAGCGCCTATTGTTAGCAGCCACGAACCCCACACAAAAAACTGCAAGAACTGCATTACCGTCAAACGAAGCTTTAATGACATGCTTATTCCCTCTACGGTCGCGCTCAAAAAAACCGCGGCCCCAATTTGGGCAACGGTGCCTATCGTCAATTTTTGACTACAGCGTTGCTGTACGCACCTCTTCGCCGAATTTTTGCTGATAATCAAGCCGGTAGTGCGTCAAAATTTGAGACCTAAATTGCGATATGCCTATCGTATCCAACCTTTCCGTCGTTACTGCGATAGATGATAATTTGGTGCTTCTTTCGTAATCGTAATGTCGTGCACGTGACCCTCGCGAAAGCCCGCGGGACTCACGCGAATGAAGTGTGCTTTCTCGTGAAGCTCGCCGATGGTGCGCGCACCGAGATAGCCCATGCCGGCGCGCAGACCACCCATTAACTGAAAGACCACGTCGGCAGCACAGCCGCGATAAGGAATTCGACCTTCAATGCCCTCGGGCACCAGTTTGCCGCGCTCTTCCACTGCACCCTGGCCATAGCGCTCCTTCGAGCCCTTGCCCATCGCATCGAGGCTACCCATGCCACGATAGACTTTGAACTCGCGACCACCAAAGAGAATGCGCTCTCCCGGTGCTTCTTTGGTGCCGGCCAACAGCGAGCCCGTCATCACGACATGGGCACCCGCAGCAAGCGCCTTCGTGATGTCGCCGGAAAACTGCAAGCCACCGTCGGCAATGACCATGAAGCCCCGTTCCTTTGCCGCACGCCCGACGCTCATGATCGCGCTCAACTGCGGAATGCCGACGCCCGCCACCACGCGTGTCGTGCAAATTGAACCAGGGCCAACGCCAACTTTAATCGCATCAGCGCCCGCCTCGTAGAGAAACACGGCGCCTTCTTCCGTCACGACGTTGCCCGCGACAATAAAATGCTCCTTAAACCAATGGCGCAACGATCTAACAGCATTCTCGACATTGGCCGTATGGCCATGCGCCGAATCCACCACCAATACGTCAACACCAGCCTGCACGAGTGCATGCGCGCGCTCTTCGAGATCAGAGCCGCACGAGAGTGCCGCTGCACAACACAAACGTCCTTTTTGATCGCGCGCCGAATCAGGAAACGTGGTGGCCTTATGAATATCTTTCACCGTGACCAAACCAACAAGGCGATATTCCTCGTCAACGAGCGGCAGTTTTTCAATGCGATTGCTCTTCATGAGTTCGAGGCACAGCCCGGTATCGGCATCAACCTTTGCGGCAACCACATCGCGACTCATCACATCCCGCACCAAAGCGGCATTGCTATCGGCAAAACGCATGTCGCGCGCCGTGAGCATGCCTAACAATTCGTTCTCTTCGGAGACGACGGGAAATCCACTCACGTCAAGCTCACGCACGAGCGCGCGCGCCTCACCTATAGTTGCGTTGGGCATGATGGTGATGGGATTCGAGATCACCCACGCTTCGTATTTCTTAACGCGAAAAACTTCTTGCGCTTGCTCGCCAATAGTCATATTGCGATGAATGACGCCCAGCCCGCCCACTTGTGCCATCGCGATCGCCATATGCGAATTGGTCACCGTGTCCATTGCGGCACTCATAATGGGTGATTTGAGCGTGACCCCACGCAAACTTACCGACGTGTCGACTTGATGTGGCAAAATGGATGAATAAGCGGGAACGAGTGATACGTCGCCAAAGGTAAATGCTTCTACAAATTGGCTTGGCATGATGGCATCTCCTGCACATTCGTGATGGTTTGCCAGACTTGGCCTAGGGCGTATTTTCATAATACTCGCCCTAGAATCAGAGATATGCTCCGAGACTAAACCCTGCGCAGGGATACTAAAAGACCCCTATCGTTCACGAAGTGAGGTCACGAGATTTTCATACGATGTAGCATTGACGAGCGTGCTCATCTGATTTTGGAAACGCACGACGAGGTCATGACGTCCGCGTTCCTGCGCATCGTTGAGCGCAAAATGCAAACGCGTATACGCAAGTTCGGCATTGATAAAAAAAGCGATCGATTCCTGCACCACGGCAACACTTGAGTGGCTGATCGACGACGTAGTGCACTCAAAACCGTATTCATGATCCTGTGAATTTTTAACCCGCAGGAGCGCTGATACTTTCGCATCAGATCTGCGCGAGCTGCCATGTCCAATATGCGCACTTACCGTAAAGTCAACGATCGAAATGGTATCGAGCGAACAATATTCACCATCGTAACTTTTGATCATCGCATCAAAGCAAGCATCCACGAGGCCTACACCTTCGCCTTGTATCGTCTTCTTTTTCGGTTTCGATTGCGAAATTTCGACGACACGCGCGTCGAGCAACGCACGCGCGGTTTCAAAATTTTCGGTGAGCTTCAAACTGATGACTTGGATAACAACACCGGCATCGCCCAAAATCTCGCGCGCCAATGTGCTCACTTGTTCAGCCCGAAGGTCCGATGCGAGTGAATGATTGATGGTCATGATGCCTCCTCGTGGTCAAATGAACAGCAAAGCGCTAAACCCTCTTTTGTTGTGCACCCTAAGGATCTACCTGTTTATCGGCTTGCCCTTTACCAACAATATAAAGGAAAACAACTATGACCACGAAAAAGATTGCTCTGATCGGTGCAGGACAAATCGGTGGTACGCTTGCGTTACTCGCCAATTTGAAAAAGCTTGGTGACGTTGTCTTGTTTGACGTGTTTCCAGGAACCGCTAAGGGCAAAGCGCTCGACCTTAGCCAAATGGCGAGCTTGAGCTCTACCGACGCCAAACTTGTTGGCACAAGCAGCTATCAAGACATCAAAGGTGCCGATGTCTGCATCATCACCGCAGGATTTCCGCGCAAGCCGGGCATGAGTCGCGATGATCTCTTGCACAAGAATCTTGAAGTCATCAAGCAAGTTGCCGACGGTGTTAAGACCTACGCCAAAGACGCCTTCTGCATCATGGTCACCAATCCCCTCGATGTGATGGTTTATGCATTTTATCAGTTGTCAGGTTTGTCGCCGCAAAAAGTCTTGGGCATGGCTGGCATTCTTGACTCGGCGCGTTTTTGTAGCTTTGTTGCCGACGAACTCCAAGTAAGTCGCCAAGACGTCTCGGCCATGGTTTTGGGCGGTCACGGCGACGATATGGTGCCATTGCCGCGTTTCTCGACGGTGGGCGGCATTCCTCTTACGGAATTGGTTTTACTTGGTCTTCTGAAGCAAGATCGCCTCGATGCCATCATCGATCGAACCCGCAAAGGTGGCGGCGAAATCGTCGAACTCCTTGGCAATGGTTCGGCATTTTACGCGCCGGCATTCTCCGCCATTGAAATGGCAGAAAGCTATCTGCACGATCAAAAGCGCGTCTTGCCCTGCGCTTCGTATTTGCGCGGTGCCTACGGTGTTGATGGCCTTTTCGTCGGCGTACCAATTGTTATTGGCAGCCGTGGCGTTGAGCGCGTTATCGAATTAAAACTTACCGAAGATGAGAAAGCTGCATTCGCTAAATCGAAACACTCGGTTGCGAAAGTGGTAGAAGAGCTTAAGGGGCTTATTGGTTAAGAGATAACCCCACGCGTCTTTTGGAGAACGATATGAAGGTTCTGCAGTTTTTTTCCACAAGCATTGGAAAAAAATTCCTGGTGGCCATCACTGGGCTCTTTATGGTGTTTTTTCTCTTGGCGCATTTGGCTGGCAATCTCGAGATTTTCTCCGGGCCAAAAGCGGTAAACCAATACGCGGTTTTTCTTCGTTCCATGCCTAAAGCCTTGTGGGGTTTTCGCATTCTCCTCTTGGTGAGCGTCTTCGTACACATCTACGTTACGCTCTCGCTCACCCGCGACAATCGGCAAGCACGACCAAATCCTTACCAC
>CAZRSD010000109.1:0-6095 GCA_964602645.1 uncultured Myxococcales bacterium | reverse complement strand
CCAAGCCCACCGAATAGGCCACCGGCAAAGCCAGTCCCAGCGCGCACGGACAGGCGATGATCAGAACGCTGATGGCCGTCTGCAGGCCGATCTCCGGATGTCCCAGAGCCGACCACACCAGCCCCACCACCACAGCCAACACCATTTTCGATTTGTGCTTGGAAGAAAACCAATTGAGCACAATCTTTTGGCGATGCAACTAAGCTGGTTTCGAGATGATAGGATGATGACGGCTCTTGCCAGACCCATGATTTTCGAAAGCCATTAACGGTAAGGTTATACCACCGCGGTGTGTTGAGGCATTCGTCAAGCAATTCACGTACGACAAGAGAGACGTTATCAAATCGCTCAAACCAATGGGGATAGTTGAGGGGGATCTTACTTCTTGTGGTTGGTGCTTGCGCTTCATAAGGAAACCTAAGTGGCCCCAAGTCAATCCGATCCGCACGTATCTTAATGCAGCCAACGAGGGTTGTGAGAGGGCGGGCGCTCAAAAAGCTTGTAAAGTTTTTCATTAAACAAGCTTCATCGCCGACCAAAATATCAATCGCTAAGTCTTCTTCCGCCGAGAGTTCCCAGCAATTGCGCACTGTTTCAAAATCAGAAAATAATCGCACTAAGGCTCGGCACGATGCCACTGTTAAGAGGATCTTCCTACTCTTTAATAGAGCAATGAATTTTTCAAACCTCGGGTCGCTGTTGTCGAAGTCTCTTTTCTTGGCTAGCGAGGCGACGAATTCGCAAAGTTCACGAGGAGATTCAAGTTTTAAAATTACTTTTCCCGAACGCATAAAGCTGATGATGAAGAGCGAGTCTGCATGTTTTTCTTCGATATTCCACTCAATATTAGGATTCCACCACAGTCTTTCTTTCATGGGTAGCCCTTTCTCTTAAAAGCATCCTAGGAGCCATCGTTGGCAACCTTGATGAGACATACCCAATTGCCATCGGATGCAAGGCGATAACCATTGATGTGATATTTTTCATCCAGAGCCTTTATGATTTTTACCTGATCATGTGGCCTTACTAGCAGCTGATTGGCTTGTGTGGTGAGATTCTCAATAATTGGACCTAGTCGGGCGTAAGCCCTTTGTCGACGGGCATTATCCACGATGTAAAGTGTCCTAACCATTAAACCGAATCTGTCATCAAACTCAGTACCACAAATAAAAAAACCCAAAGAGAGCATAAGTTTGATTACTGGTGCGTTGTGCCATTCGTGAGACGCAGTAACGAGTTCGTAGCCAATTTCGCTTAAATATGAAATTTTATGTTCTAAAAATGCACGCATAATTCCTTGTTTTCTGTATTCAGGAAATATGGTTCCATTTCGTAGGTAAAAGGTCTCGGGATCAAGCAAATCACCGGTTACCCAGCCGATAAGCTCTTCACCTTTCTTAATGACGTGACGTTCCATGTGCCGACGGCAAAATTCGTTTTGCTTAGCCCTGGTAAATTCAATCGATGGTGATGCGAAAGAATTTACATAAGGTTGATTAAACCCTCTTTCGTAATGTGTTTTAAAAACTTTGTGGAATTCGCTCGGACTCATTCGCATAACGTGAATGTTTTGAGTGGAGTCAATTTGCATCGGGTAATACTTGCTTGCAGCGCGTTCGACGAAATCTTCAAAGGTTGGCGCGGTAATATTGCAGGACATAAGGTATCTTGTTCCACAAAAAAAGAAAGCAAACTTAAGTCGGTGAAAGTTTGCTTTCTGTTCAGTTTGAATTTGAAATACCCAAGACTAGCCTTCATCACCATTGTGGCAGCTGCCACAATTGTTGCTTGCCATGAGCCCATCGAGCTCCTCAAATACAAGCGATTCGCTTATATCTTTATCGACGATGACACTAAACTCAATTTCACTGTGGCTCATTTCTATGTGTTGTTCTTGCATGGAATTCCCCCTTGTTAGCACAAGGCTAATGCTCTTTTAATCTAGAAGTCAACCTAATTTGATCGTCCTTGAGCTCGAGGCAGCCGGGATGCAATTTATCTTAAAACAATTGCTGCGGCGCCAAACCTAAATGCTTATAGGCCTTGCTCGTTGCTTGACGGCCGCGCGGCGTGCGAATGATGTAGCCTTGCTGTAAGAGATAGGGCTCGTAGACATCTTCGATCGTTGATGCTGATTCGCTCAAGGTTGCCGCTATGGTGTCGAGGCCAAGTGGCGCGCCGTTGTTGAGGGTGCAGAGCAGCTCAAGAATGCGATTATCGATCCGGTCAAGGCCAAGCTCGTCGACGCCGAGGTTTTTAAGTGCCTTGTCGGTGATGGCGCGATCGACGTGACCATTACCAAGAACTTGTGCAAAATCCCGCATGCGTTTCAAAAGACGATTCGCAATACGGGGTGTGCCGCGGCTGCGTTTCGCGATCTCCGCGATAGCGTCCTGATCGATTACAACATTGAGAATGAGCGCCGACCTCCCGACGATGTGCGCAAGATCGGCCACGCTGTAATAGTCGAGCCGCGCCGAAAAGCCAAAGCGATCGCGCAAGGGCGACGTTAAAAGTCCTGTCTTAGTAGTTGCGCCCACGAGGGTAAATGGCTCAAGCTTAAGCGGCATGATGCGCGCATGCGGGCCTTCGCCAAGCACAATGTCAAAGCGAAATTCTTCCATCGCGGGATAGATATTTTCTTCGATCACCGAATTGAGCCGATGAATCTCGTCGATAAAAAGTACATCGCCCTTTTTCAAATTGGTGAGGATACCGGCCAAATCACCTTTCCTTTCAAGCGCAGGGCCCGAAGTGACAAAGAGGCGTTTGCCCATTTCTTTGGCGATGATCGTCGCAAGGGTGGTTTTACCGAGGCCCGGCGGACCAAACAAGAGACAATGGTCCATTGCTTCGCTACGCAATTTTGCCGCTTGCGCCATGATCTTCAGATTGTTGACATGCTCACGCTGCCCGACGTAATCGTTAAACTGCTGCGGCCGAAGTGAAGTTTCGAATTTATCTTCCGTATCGTGCGCTTTGGTATCAAGCTCGACAATGCGAGCAGGTGCACTTTCTTCGACGATAGTCATGACTTAGTTCCCGCAAGGACAGTGAGCGTTTTCTTGATGAGATCTTCAAGCGGTAGGCTCGCCAAATCACCTTGCTCGAGGGCAAGAATGGCCTTGTCACTTTGCGACTTCGTATACCCAAGGCTCTTGATCGCCTGCTCAAGACTCGTGCGTACCGACGAGGGGCTTACGGTGTCAAGATGGACGTAATCCATCTTCATGGCTTTGTCCTTGAGCTCGAGCGACAAACGCTCGGCCGTTTTCTTGCCGATGCCCGGTACCGACGACAACAGGGCGATGTCTTTGTTGATAAGTGCATCGAGCAACGATGCAGGCTCCAAACTTGAAAGCATCGTGAGCGCAAGTTTTGGCCCAACACCGGACACACTGATCAACTGAAGAAAAATCTGGCGCTCAATATTCGTCGCGAAACCGTAGAGATCAAACGCATCTTCGCGGATGTGCGTGTAAATGAACAGCGACACGTTATCGCCAACAACAAGTGCATCGAGATCTTTTTTGCGGACATAGACTTGATAGCCGACGCCACCCGGCCTGATAACCGCGTAGCCATTTTCGATTAAGAAGACTTGTCCCTCGAGAAATGCGATCACCACAGCACCAAAAAAAAGCAACATGAACCAAATTTTAGTTCATGTTGCGACAATAGTATTTAAAAAACTGGAGCGGGAAATGGGATTCGAACCCACGACTTTAACCTTGGCAAGGTTACACTCTACCACTGAGTTATTCCCGCGTTGATACGAAAGCTTTGGTAGTCGTCGCTATCGATGAGGGTGGTATGAAATCTTTTTCGGCTTTGGTCAACAGGGTGAATAAAAAAAGTTAACTGCGCATCAATAGCTCAAGAGCCGTTTAAGGTTGGCCTTTATCCAACCGTCAGCTTCTTTGAGATAGGGATATTTATTTTCAAAATCGTAAAACTCGGGGTAGTGCACGCGGTTTTTGCCCGCGCGATCTTTTTTTGCCGGCAAATGTTGATGCAGCATTTCGTGGAAAAGAATGCGCTCGACACACATCATGGGCACGATGGCCTGGTCGAGACAAGGATTGATGACAATAGTTTTGCTCGCCGGATGATAGGAGCCCAAGCGAATTGATCGCTTAACGCTTCGTTCCTTGCGGCGAATGCCCCATGTCAGCTGTGCTTCGATTGTTTCGTCAAAAAAACGACGGTTTAAATCGACAAATAGCGGCATGAGATCAAAATAGATGCCCAGGGTTTGGGACTTTGTCTTGGTCAATTTCATAAGAATACAAGCCATTTTCAAGTTGAACGGCCTAGGGTAGGTTTCGGAAAATTGCAACAAGTCAAAACGGGATAGAGATTCATGAATCAGCAAGAAGCAACAAGCGAAGCATTAGGAGTATGGGACACGTTGACGCAAATGGTCAATGTACTCGGTTTTCACGATATGACAAGTTTTCTCGTAACGTGCTTTTCCTCATAGGCTTGGTTGCGTTTCTCGCGGGCGCGACAGTCGTTATCATGCGCAAACGGCGCGAACGATTGCAGGAGTTGGAAAAGATCGTCGCTGAGGTGCAAAAGCAAGCGGCGCCCGAGATTCAGGCTCCCGTCGCTAAAGAGCCGGTGCCTCAAGTCGTGCCGCCGAAGCCTCGTGAGGTTGAACTTGCGCCGGCGCCGCGTACGGATAGCGATGTTAAACCGCAACCTGTCATCGCAGAAGAACTGGAGGAGACGGTTAAGGCCAAAGTTTCCGTTGTAGAGAAGCCCGTTTCAGCACCTGCAGTTCCCGACGGCAAAGCAGCACTTGGCGCAGCACTGAAAAATACCCGCGGCGGTTTTATGCAGAAACTTGCGCGCCTATTTTCACGCGGGCAAGACGTGAGTGATGCCGATTTCGAGGAGATGGAAGCGATCTTGTTTACCGCCGATATCGGAGCAAAGACTGCGCAAAAATTATTGGATGTGATGCGTGATCGCTCGCTCCAAGAAAAATCTGCGAATAAAGATTTCTTGCGCACCGTGCTCAAAGAAGAGATGACGAAAATTCTCGAAAGCGCACAAGCTGTGCCCGTCAGGGAGACAACATCACCGCAGGTTCTCATGTTTGTTGGCGTGAATGGCGCAGGCAAAACCACGTCGATCGGGAAACTCGGCGCGCAGCTCGCAAACTCTGGCAAGAAGGTTCTCTTTGGTGCCGGCGATACTTTTCGTGCCGCGGCCGTAGAACAACTTTCGGTGTGGGGCCAACGCGTCGGCGCAGAAGTTGTGTCAGGAAAAGAAAACTCCGACTCGGCGGCGGTTTTGTTCGAAGCCATCGAGAAAGCCAAGAATAGCCACGCGGATTATGTTTTGTGCGATACAGCAGGGCGTTTGCATACGAAAACCTCGCTGATGGATGAGCTTAAGAAGGTTCATCGCGTCGTTAGCAAAGCGCAAATCGGTGCACCGCACCAAGTGTTTCTCGTGATCGACGCGACGATGGGCCAAAATGCGCTCAATCAAGCTCGGGAGTTTGCGCAAGCAACACCACTTACCGGCGTAGTCTTGTCCAAACTCGACGGAACAGCGAAGGGTGGGGTTGCCCTTGGTATCGTGGATGAACTTAAAGTTCCCATCCGTTATGTTGGCATCGGCGAGCGTGTCGCCGATCTGAGAGATTTCGATGCCAAGCAATTTGTTGATGCACTCTTTGAAGAAGCGTAAGAAATGAAAACGATAAAATGCAAATTTGTCGATGATGCTCTGACGAGTGTTGATCGCGAGTTCCTGTTCCCCAAGCGGCAAACAATTCAAGCTTCAGGTTTTGATTTGGCGTCGTCGCATAAGGACGACATTGCTCTCATGCCACGCGAACGAAAGCTTATTGCGACCGGTATCGCGATCTCGTTGCCATGCGGGCTTGAAGCACAAGTGCGCTCACGCTCGGGCCTCGCGCTTAAACATGGCGTCGCGGTGCTCAATTCGCCGGGTACCATCGATGCGGATTATCGTGGTGAGATCAAAGTCATCTTGGTGAATCACGGCGACGAGCCCTTCGTCATCAAGTTCGGCATGCGCATCGCTCAGCTCGTAATAGCGCCGGTGCTTTTGCCGGA
>CAZRSD010000108.1:0-6111 GCA_964602645.1 uncultured Myxococcales bacterium | reverse complement strand
TCATAGTCTTATTCAAATAGGCGTGAAGTGATTCTGATCGACGTTTGAGTTCATTCGACCCGCGTGTAATTTTTGCGATGCTGAGCTGCAAATCCTCGGCGATTTCTCGCTGGGTCTTTTCGGCTCGGATCAAGCCTTTAATGATTTCAAAGCGAGCGCTCAGTTGTTCGAGTTCATTGGGCGTAAAGAACAGTTCCAATAGTTCAAAGCGAATATTCTCATTGGGGCTTTCAGCTATCATATCGAAAATTTCTTTGATTTTCCTGCGTTTCATCGCGTTCCCTGGATTTTTGTACTCATGTAATAGTGCAACATTACAAGTGTGAGAATATTTGTCAATACTGGCTCTCTCGGGACTATCTGCGAGCGGCGCTGCCTGCAGCCTGCTGCGACTTTCCCTTGCTGAACCACCATCAGGCAATTTCAAATCAGGCTTCGGCTAGACCGTTGAACGGAAACAACATGAGAGCACATCGTGCTCCCGCTTTCCTTGATTAGGCTTTGGTCTTACATGTTCATGAGACGATTTGCCGCAGTGCGAACTTGCTCAACTTTATCCATGAGAATACCTTCAAATGTCGCGCGCGAAACAAGGCCAGCTCGAAGTAAATAGCGCTGCAAGACGTCTTGCGTGAAGTACTTCTCAACGTCTTTAACGCGGTTCACGGAGTAGACCTTCATATAGTTATAGACAATGCTTGGCATTTTTTCATCGCTTATGCCCATCGTGCGAACTTTTTCCTTTACCTCATCGATCACTTCAGACGTGAAGTGATCGAGAGGATTATTTTCGTCGTCGGCAAATCCTCGTATGCGTTGCAACTCTTCGAATTTATCTTTCGCGGGTGCAAGGCGTACGGCATCAATTTCATCCTTGTGCATTTGAATCAAATCGAAGATTTGGTCCCTGGTAAGGCTCTTTGCCACCATACGCGTGGTGCGGTTGTAGATAACCGGCAGCGCTGCTTCGCCCGATTTTATCAACGTTTCCGCTTGCTCCAAATGATAGAGTATCGCCGAGTAGATTTCCGTGCGGCGCTCGCCGACAAAAACATTGGTGCCATCGATGCGAAAATCGGTCAAACTATGCACGAGCGATTGCCCACCATAGTAAAGGCGCCACAGCAATACTTGCGCATACGATAAATTAAAATCGATCGCGTTATCTGCTGGTACCGACATGGACTCCAAGGATCTGAGCGCATATTCGAATGATTCAGTCACGTAATAGATGATTTCTTGCTGATGTAGGCGTCCCGATGGCGACGTTGCGAGGAAGCCGAGATTCCTTGCTATCTGATTGTCAGGGTCATACATGTCTCGCGCCAAGAGCCCAAGCCCCATAAATCGTTTCGCGCGAACAGCCGCGTCGTCGCTGTGAGTAAAGCCGAGCGTTTGCGCAAGCACCACGATTTCTCGACGACGCAGTGTCTCAGGCAAAAGTTCCATCACGTATTTAAGTTTTGCTTCCTGGCTTTGTTTATCGTGAACAACCTTACCTTGCGCAGCAATTCTACCGAGCGTTCCCGCAAATGCCGCCTTGTGCATCATGAGGTCTTGGACTTGTCGATTTTGTTCGGAAATGACCTTGTTAGGATGGTCGATCCCCGACTTGATTTTGATCTTTGAAAGTTCTTGAGCACAAACTCCCTGACTATTCATAGCGAGTGAGGAAAAAGAAATTATACTAGTTAGCACTACAACGATTTTCAATATGCATTTCAAGTCTGCCTCCTACTCAGGCAAAGGTTATAAAGCTGTGCTTCGAAAACAAAGCGCAACCTCTGACAAAGACACTCCCGACGAATCGTGAGCTCAAAAAAGTGCATAAAAAACGTTAAGGAAAACCTATTTTTTGATCTTTAAAACTGTTCTTGCAGGTTATTCACTGCAAAAACCGAAAGCGAATCAAAAATAATCCACCATGACTAAATATCTGCAGAATTAAATTTAGGATTAAATTTTTCGCACAATTCGTTGTTCTTATGGGGCGAGATACCCCCGGTGTTTTTTTTGACGAAAACGCGCCCCTACGTGCGAAAATGTCCGGCGATTGCGATCACTAAATCCACAGCAAGAACTTCGCCGCCACTTTGCTCGCGATGCGCGTCAATTTTCTTTATCATTCGTTTGCGTCGACACCTTCCATGACCCGGCGTTCTCCGTGCCGAATTGTGGTGAGCCCTTCCTTCGACCACCCGACCATGAACGCCGACAAAAGCAAACACGCAAAGAATGTCCCCACCAACACCAAAGCGGGAGCGAGCACATAGCCATTGACGATCAGTTGCGGCAAGAGGCTCACGATCGCGATTTCTGCAAATGCGATGCCAAAATAGGAAACGCTAAAATCTTCG
The DNA here is from genome assembly GCA_964602645.1 of uncultured Myxococcales bacterium. Classification (GTDB taxonomy): domain Bacteria; phylum Myxococcota; class UBA727; order UBA727; family JABDBI01. Next base: position 3,754 of record CAZRSD010000108.1, on the reverse strand, counting down.
ACGACAGGCGAGCGCATATCGGGATCGATGACCTTAAGTAGCATGATCGACGTTGCGACGGTACCAAAATTCCAACCAAATACCGCCATGGTTCGCTCAAACCAAAAATTTCGGCAGATGCGTGGTCCGACAAACCACAAAAAGAGCAACGTAAAGATCGTTCCACATGCAAAGAGGATGACAAGCGGCAACGCAAAATTGGCGACGATATCAATTGAGATTGAGGCAATGCCAAAGCCGATGAGATAATCCGTCACTAAGGATCCAATACGATGAACCACGTGGCGATCAATGAAGCGCCCCAATTTGGCGGCGTTGAAGATCTTTTGCACTAGCGCGCCCAGAAGAAGTGCAACGCAAAAAATCGGAACGCTAATACCAAAAAATCCGTTTATCGTTGACGATGCCATATAGGCGAGTGTCGCCGTGCCGACGACGATGGCCATATGCCAGGTGAGAGGATCGAGAGCGATTGGATGTACCGTTTCCTGACCCATCGATTGCTGCTCTTCTTCGGGGACAAAACCAGACTTCATGCTGTGCGGCATTTCTTGCACCGACTGCACGATCCTACTCCAGCCAAGCCGCGTACCCAAATTAATGATGATCATACCACCGAGAACGCCTATCAATAGACCTATCGTCGCCGAGGAATAGCCGATGCTCAGTGCTCCTTCAAAGCCATGGGACTGTAAGACGCTGCTGATGGCTGCAGCTGTGCCGTGGCCCCCGGCAAATCCAGCTGGAAGAAATATGGCGAACCCATGAGGAAGAGCCGAAAAAATCGGTTCAAGGACAAGCACGCCGAACAGCAAAGCAAATCCATATTGCCCCGTTATCGACGCTAAATTGAAGAAGAAGGTGTCGCCCGCATGCTCGACGACACGTTTCAATGAAACCGTCTTCTTTTTCTTGCCAAGAAAGATCGTCGTGAACAGTAAGACGACGAGAAACGATGGATATGAGTCTATGTTTTGAATGCCACTGCTATTTTGGCTAAACGGGATGATATCGAGAAATTGTTTTCCACAGAAAAGACAGATGAGGCCAGCGATGATCGAACTTGGTACGTAGGTATTCTGCAAAAGCCGGACACGATTTCTTAAGAGATGGGAAAATACGATCAGAAGTGACAGTATTCCAAAATCAGTCAAAACGTAAAAAGAAAAGCCGGATTTCATAAACATCCTCCGCGGCGAATGATAAAGAGTGGCCAAGAAATCCGTGTCTGTTAAGACAGGTGCAAAAGTCTTTTTCGCGCATGCCCCCATGGGCATTCCGCGCCGCGAAACGAATTTTTCATACATTTGCAGTTGAAATTTTCCCACGATTTTTGGTCACAACTAAATTGCCATTGGCACGCTCAACCACTACAAGAATCTTGTCGTTAAATCGTCCAAGGCGAGGTTAGCATGAGCCATCAATCAATAAATCTCTATCATGAACGAGTTCGCTTCGAAGACGTTGATGCTGCAGCCATCGTCTACCATCCCGTGTATTTGACCTATCTCGAGCGAGCGCGTAGCCAGACATTGCTCGAGGCTGGCTACAGCTTTAAGCGTTTGCTCGACGAGGGGCTCGGTATTGTCGTTGGATCAGCAGAAATTAAATTCGTGCGCCCTCTTCGTCTCGACGACGCTTTTATCGTGGCAAGCCAAGTCAACAATTTTGGCAAATCTATCATCAATGTGACGCAAACCATCGCAACACAAGCAACCGATCTTGCACGCGGTGATCTCAAAGCGGAACTTCGTGAAATCAAGAGCCTGCATTTTTATGCACACCTCAAGCTCGTTGCCATTTCGCAAGAAACAATGCGCCCAATTGCTCTTCCTGAATGGCTGACAAAGCTGTTGCGCGGTGCGGAGCGGCCCGCTCTGTCGACGAGCTATGCTCCGCTGCATTAGAGGCTGTTTTAATAGTCCATCTGCATCGTTGAACTATATTTATTTACTGGCACGAATTCATATTTCTGTTGCCCCGCGTCGAGAAACAGAGAGTGCGTTTCTTCTTGCGGTTGCAGAATCAAGAAGTAGGGCGGGGCCGTGAGAAACATAGCGTGAGTCCCATCTGATTCGCGATAGCTTGCAATTTCGCTTTGCCATTCGCCGCAATCTAGCAGAAAATCGCCATTCTTCTTTTGCTTAATGCTAATAGTGCCTAGCGTTTCGTTTTGGTAATTTCCTTTCCATAGCTTCATCCACAACGTCGTTTCCTTGCTCGTCTGCACATGCTCAACAAGTTTCGTGCGACTTTCTGCGATCGACTTGATCGAGGCTTCGAGCAATGCGTCGGCTTTCTTTGGTCCATCAAACGTGAGTTCGAGGAATTTATCCGCAACAACTTTCAAAAATGCATTGGCGTCTGAGCCGTTGTTCAAGATGACCATCCCGAGTCCCTGGTCTGGCAGGAAGATCAGCAGCGCCGAAAATCCAAGGGTATTGCCGTTGTGACCAACGAACGTGATGCCGTGATAATCTTGCATGTAAAGGCCGAGGCCGTAGTGCGAAGAATCTCCCATCTTCGCGCCCGGCTTTCTGCGCTCAAGCAGTGGCTCTGGGCTGATTACTTGTTTGCCGTCGAGCACGCCACTATTTAATTCCACGATGACATAACGCGAAAGGTCTTCTACCGTTGACCACAGGGCGCCCGCAGGACCAACGCTGATGACAGCATTTTCATGGGAAAGCGGAATCCGCTTCATGTTGCCATTGATATCCACGCCATGTGGCAACGCGTTACCAAGCTTCGCTGCATCCGTGAATTGAATCACGGTGCGCTTCATACCTAACGGCTTATACACGAGGTCGGTCATGGCCCGCGCATAGCTTTGTTCAAGCCCAAGATCATTTTTATACGCTTTCGCGGCCGCGTAGCCGCCTGCCATCACGAGGTGATTTGAATATTGAAAAGTCTCGCCCATTTTTGTCGTTGGTGCCATGAAGCTGAGCTCTTTCATACGCTCTTCAGCGGTGACGTTGTTGTACACGAAGAGAAATTCATAATCTCGACGTGGCATGCCGGTTGAAGCGCTCACGCTGTGGCGCATGTCGAGCGCGTTAGTCAATGCTTCATCGGCAACGCGAAAGTTTGGTAGCACATCTTTTAATTTCGTTTCCCAAGTGATGATACCCTTATCTACCAATGACGCCATCATGAAGGTGGTCAGCGCCTTCGTCGTGGAGCCAATCAAGAACGGTGTATCGAGCGTAACCGGCTTCTTGGTTTCGATATCCTTAACACCAAAGCTTCGAGCAAAGTATTTACTGCCGTCTTTGTCGATAATCATGACCGCGGCACCCGGCACCTTGAGCTCATGCAGCGCCGTAGCCACGAAATCTTGAAATACCTTCTTCTCATGCTCGCCCCAGACCTTTGCCGTCTTGCTTGCGAGCACTTCCTCTTTCGCGCCGGGCGCACGAAAGCTTCCCACTATCAGTGAAAGCTCAGCATGGCGTCGAGAAATCAATTCATTGGTTGCTTCAATCAAGAGCCAATATGTCGTCATGCTGCTGTTGAGCGCTATCGCGATCACCAAGCGACTGTCCTTTGCTGGCACATCAAACTTTATTTGATCGACGCTTTCGAAGCCATCTTTTGGTAGTCGTTGCACCAAGTAGACGGGGTAGGAAAAACTTGGATCGATTGCGCGCCATCGCTCAGCTGACTCGAGCTTTGCATCTTTAACCTTGGGTGCTGCAACAATGTGCACCGAGAAACCGGGTTCGGGCCCAAGCACGGTGACGTATTTCTC
>CAZRSD010000107.1:0-6128 GCA_964602645.1 uncultured Myxococcales bacterium | reverse complement strand
TGCTTTGTTGACCTCTACTGTTCACGCCATGGAAACTCCCGCTCCTGGGTACGACGAACAAAGGTGGCTACCGGAGCTTACTAACAAAACCATCGATAACGTGGAAGAGTTTTCTCCGGCGATTACGAGTATGCTCGAACGTGAGCTGGATCTCGACAAAGATATTCTGGAAATTGGTAGTGGGCCGCAGGGGGGAATTCTCAAGTATGTCGGCGACAGGCTGAATATAACACCTTCTGAGCCAAACCACGCCTCCTATTTGCTCCTGAAAGAAAAATACCCTCGCGCCATTCACGTGTCCGCTCGCGACATTGCGAGTAAGGTCGACAAGAAATACGATATTATCGTTTTGTCCAATGTTTTTGATTGTATCATGGCACTTGGCAAGGAAGAAGCTACTGAATCACTTAAATCGTTGAAATCGGTTTTGGCGCCGAATGGAAAAATAGTTGTTTTGCAGTATTATAATCCAGACATGGCGTTCTTATTAGCAATGATTCGGCTCTATAATAATCAAGGTTTACTAGCTATGCCGTATGTAAAGCCGGTTGAAAACGCAATTTTGCCGGCTAACGAATTCGGAATTTCATTCGTCAAAAAATCTGAGCTCGATATTAAATTAAATTCTGCTGATTCGACGATAAGAGGGCTCATTGCGTCGAAATACTTGAAACAATTTGCTGAACTTTTTTATGAGGAAAATGCCGTAGTATTTCAGGCAACACTTGATTCAGTTTCGTCTTTTTACAGCATAGCGACCGACGTCACTACGGCAAAAAAGCACTATGGTACCAAGACCTCAGTTTTACAATTTACGTTTAACGAGTTCTTTTCAAAATTTGTTGAGATGTACGGAAAACAAGCAGGGTTAAAAATTAAGAAAAATATGAATAAGAATATTTTGATGCAACAAAGTTTTTCGTCGGAAGGTAAGAATAAACTTTTTGCTTATGCTCATAAGCTTTCAGAACCTGCGTATAAGGATTTCAGATTGCAGTTATTTTATTCAGTATTTACCCTAGAGCAATAAAGCTAAAATTGCCTGCTCGTATTGCGTGCCTAGCGACGGCGACGAATATATTGGCGACATTACTGAGAGGCAATTTCTGGACACGACCAGCAAGCAGATATGGTCTATAGTTTTGCTTCATTGGCCAAAAGCTCGTCGTATTGACTTGGGCTCAGCAGCGAATCGCGCTCGGCAGGAATGAGCACTTCAATTTCAAGCAACCAACCGTTTTCATAGGGTCGCTGATTTATCGTTTCAGGGTTGTCGAGAACGGCTTGGTTGATTTTTTTGACGACGCCAGAAAGCGGCGCGTAAATGTCGCTCACTGCCTTAACGCTCTCGACGACGCCGATGGCTGCGCCCTTTTTTATGGTCTTGCCTATATCGGGAAGTTCCACATAGACCACGTCGCCGAGTGAGCATTGTGCATGGTCACTGATGCCGATGATGGCCCTGGTGGCTTCGAACTTCACCCATTCATGCTCAGCGGTAAAAAGACGATCCTGAGGTGTTGGCTTTGCCATGGCTACTCCCTTCACGAAAAGACGGTTAGACAGAACCTAAGCGGTGCATTTGATTTGAGCAAGGCTCGTTGTAGGTAGTTTAGAGGGTGATAAATCTTGTTGAGCACAGCTCCGCAGCGACGGTGCGCCCGCGAATGTCAATGCGCACGTGATTGCCTTTGGCGTATTCGTGCGCGCGCACCAGCGCAAAACCGATCGCAAGCTTTTTGTCGGATAGATAGGTTGCCGAGGTGACGCAGCCTATGGTTTCAAGATCATTGTTGAGTACGCTGTAGCCGTGGCGTGCGAGGCCTTTGTCGATGAGTTTGAAGCCAACGAGTTTGCGGTCGGGCACTTTGGCAAGCATGCCAACTTTGCCGACGAAGTCAGGCTTTTTCAAATCGACGGCGAAGAGCAAGCCCGCTTCCGTCGGTGAAAGTGTCTCATCCATGTCTTGACCGTGCAGCAAGAGACCCGCTTCAATGCGCAGCGAATCCCGCGCTGCAAGGCCACACGCCCTTACGCCGAAAGCATGGCCTCGTGCCATGAGCAGATCGTAGAGATGAGCGATGTGATCGTTCTTCACGAAAATTTCAAAGCCATCGCTTCCTGAATAACCAGTGCGCGCAACGAGCGCTTCAAAGTCGAAAAGCTTCATTGCTTTGATGCGGAATTTTTCTGGCATGGCCTCCTTAGATAGTGTTTGCAACAATGCTTCGCTGTGCGGCCCTTGCACCGCAAGCTGCGAATAGTCTGCCGATACATTGCTCATGTCACAATGCTCGAATTCGCTCGCATGCTCAATGACATGGTGCCAATCACGCTCGATGTTGCCGGCGTTGACGCACAACAAATAGCGCTCGTCGTCGAGACAATAGACGATCAAATCATCGACAATACCACCGCTCTTGTTGAGCATCAACGAGTACTGCGCGTGGCCAGCACTCAGTTTGTCAATGTTGTTGGTGAGCAAGCGCTGCAAAAATGGTCTTGCATATTTGCCAACGACCATGAACTCACCCATGTGGCTCACATCAAAAACGCCCACGGATCGTCGCACCGCTTCATGCTCGTCGAGTTCGCTCTGAAAGCGCACGGGCAGCCACGTATTCTTGAAATCGACCATCTGTGCGCCGAGCCCAACATGCTTTTCATACAGAGCGGTTTTTTGCGTGGTCATGACAAGCCTCTCGTGAAATTGGTAAAGGTGTTCTGAAGCAACATCGCGATTGTCAATGGCCCCACACCAAATGGCACTGGCGTGATATACGAAACGTGGTCGACCACGTCGGCAAAATCTACATCTCCACAGATCTTATTATTGTCATCGCGATTGATGCCAACATCAACGACAAACGCGCCGGGTTTTAAATGCGAGCGATTGACCAAGTTCGCCTTGCCGACCGCAGCCACCACGATATCAGCTTGGCGCGTGAAAATGCTAAAATCGGGCGTGTTGCGATGGCAAATCGTGACCGTGGCGTCAGCCTGCAACATTAATTGCGCCATGGGCTTGCCCACAATATTGCTGCGACCGAGGATCACGGCGTTTTTACCGACGAGATCAAAGTTCACGCTACGAATTAAATGCATGACGCCGTTAGGTGTGCACGGCAGCACGCGTGCGTCACCACGAAAGAGATAGCCAAGATTGACCGGATGAATGCCGTCGGCATCCTTATGTGGCGCGATGGCATCGATGATCTCGTGCTCACGCAAATGTTTGGGTAACGGCAGCTGTACTAGGATCGCATCGATAGCATCATTATCGTTCAGGCTCTCGATGAGCCGGAGCACGTCATCTTTAGGGCTGTTTTCGTTCAGATAGTAATGAAAGCTCCTAATGCCAACTTCTTCCGCTTTCTTGCGTTTGTTCTGAACGTAGATGGCGCTTGCTTTGTCGTCGCCAACCAAAACCGTAGCTAGGCCTGGTGGGCGTTTGAAATGGCCGCCCGCGATCCGCACTTTGAGCTCGTTAGTTAGGTCTAAGGCCCGTGCTTTGCCGTCGATCACGTGAGCGTGTGGCATGCGTCTCCCTTCATGACCAGCGGTCAGTGAGATGGGTCAAATCTACCATCACGATTCGTATAGCTGGATTAATTGCAAAAATGAAGCGTCACGACTCGCCAAGCGCAATTAACTCGCTATAGTGCGCGGACATTTGACGAGGAGAAAGCATCTATGCGTCATTTACTGCAAGCTGCGGCAGCTGAATTTTTCGGCACCTTCCTCTTGATCTTCTTTGGTTGCGGTTCAATCATCGTCGATCAAAATTTGGATGGCCTCTTTGGCCTGCAGGGCATCGCGTTTGCGTTTGGCCTTATTGTGCTGGCGATCGTCCTTGCCATTGGACATGTTTCGGGTGCGCATATCAATCCCGCCGTGACCCTTGCGCTTGCGTGCGTGAAAAAATTTTCGTGGCGCCACGTGCCCATCTATATCGTTGCGCAATGTGTTGGCTCGACGCTTGCAGCATTGGCGCTGCAGTTGAGTATCGCCAACGGCGATACCCTCGGCATGACCTTACCCTCGGGCGAACTTGGTCAAGCGTTCTTCCTCGAAATGATCTTGACCGCCTTTTTGATGTTTGTCGTCATGGGCGTTGGCGTTGATAAACGCGGGCCAACGCAACTAGCCGCTCTTGCGGTTGGCGCCGCCGTGATCGTCGACGTGCTTGTTGGTGGTGCTGTTTCCGGCGCATCAATGAATCCGGCGCGGTCGTTAGGTCCTGCGCTTGTGCGAATGAACTTCGATCACCTGTGGCTTTATTTCGCGGGCCCCATTTCAGGAGCGCTCTTGGGCGCGCTCACGTATACGCTGTGTACCTTCGGTAACGAGAAAGGTTAAGGCCGTCGCTACGGCCTGTGCGCCTTTTGTGGTGATACCCAGGAAATCCTCATTGCGGAAGTTGGCAGATGCTCAAGCCTGTTGTATCAACCTCGTCAACGCAGACTACTGAGGCCTCCATGACTTTTCGTCGTCCAATTGTGGTAATCGATTTTGGCTCGCAAACCACGATGCTTATCGCGCGCAGAATTCGCGAGCTCGGTGTGCTTGCTAAAGTTGTGCCCGCAAGCATAACGGCGTCAGAGCTCAGTAAAGAAAATCCCTATGCGCTGATTTTTTCTGGTGGGCCAGACTCACTTCTTGACGACAAAGCCATTGGTTTGGATAAGGCAATATTGAATTTGGGACTACCCATTCTTGGCATTTGTTACGGTATGCAGTTGCTCGTCGATTATTGCGGTGGCAAGGTTATGCGCGCCGAGCATCGCGAGTTTGGCGAGCGGTTTCTTGCGATCGATACCAATGCTGCGATCTTTTCGTCGATCGGTAGTTCACTCAAAGTCTGGATGTCGCATTCGGATCAAGTGAATATTGCGGGCACGGCGTTTCAGGCTATTGCTCATAGCTCATCATGTCCGAATGCGGCGATAGCCTGGCCCGAGAAAGGTTTTTTTGGCGTGCAGTTTCATCCTGAAGTCACGCACGGCCACAATGGTGAGCAGATCTTGGGCAATTTTATTTTCTCGATCGCTAAGGCTGAACCGAACTTTGACATCGCTGATTTTATGGCTGAGGCCATCGATAAGGTCAAACGTACCGTTGGCGACGATCATGTCGTCATGGGCTTGTCAGGTGGCGTCGATTCAACGGTGGCAGCAATTTTAATACACCGCGCCATCGGCAAAAATTTGCACTGTGTGTACGTCAATCATGGCCTTCATCGCCAAGGCGAAATTGAAGAAGTGCGAGGACTTTTTAGCGAAGTCTTTGATTGCGACCTTCATGTTGTCGAGGCGCGCGAGCAGTTTTTTGCAGGCTTGTCCGATGTGGTCGACCCTGAAGCAAAACGCAAGGTCATTGGGCGCGTCTTTGTCGACGTCTTTGAAACCGAGTCTAAGCGGTTTCCCGCGGTAAAGTTCTTGGGGCAGGGCACACTTTACCCCGATGTGATCGAATCATCGGCGGCAAAGAGCGGCCATGCGCACGTGATCAAAAGCCACCACAACGTGGGAGGCTTGCCAGAGCGCATGAATCTGAAATTGCTCGAGCCGCTTCGTGACTTGTTTAAGGACGAAGTGCGAAAACTTGGGACCTTGCTTGGTTTGCCTGATCATGTCGTGAATCGCCAGCCGTTTCCTGGGCCTGGTCTTGCCGTGCGCATACCCGGTGCCGTGACCGAGGCGCGCGTGAGTTTGCTGCAAAAGGCCGACGCTATTGTGCGTGATGAAATCGAAGGCGCGATAGGTGCCGGCGACATTGCGCAACCATTATGGCAGTGGTTCGCGGTATTGTTGCCGGTGCGCAGCGTCGGCGTGATGGGTGATGCCCGTTCGTACGGCGAGACTATCGTCATTCGCTGCGTCGAGAGTCGTGATGCCATGACCGCAGACTGGTCGAATTTGCCGGTGTCGGTATTGGGGCGCATGTCGAATCGCATTACCAACGAAGTGTATGGCATAAGTCGTGTGTTGTACGATATCACGCAGAAACCACCGGGAACCATTGAATGGGAATGACGAGCAGAAAAGTTGGTCGTTTGTCGAGGTAACAACATGAAGAAGTTGCTAGGTATTTTAAGCCTCATGCTGATTTCAGCGTGTCATCCGCTG
>CAZRSD010000106.1:0-6161 GCA_964602645.1 uncultured Myxococcales bacterium | reverse complement strand
GCCAACACGAGCGGCGCCGTGCGTGTGCTCCAGAACTGGACCCAGACTTCGACTTAATCGCCACAAAAAAACTTGCGGATATTACTAACGAAGAAACCGAGCTCAATCCTGAAGTACTCGAGAATTTAGAGCTCAACAATTACATTGCTCCCAACGAACGAAATCCCAACTTTTACGCCAATTTTCTGAAAGATAAGACGGGCACCCTCTTATCCGTTGGCACCTTTAGAGCGCTCATCATGTTTACCATTGGCAAATTTGATCGCTTGGTGCTGGTTGACGTCGCCAAAAGCATACTTGCATTCAATCGTGAACACTTATCTTATATTGTAGATATCTCATCATCAGGAAGCTCTGCTGAGCAACGTGAAAAGTATCTACAAAAATATGAACAATACCTCGATGTCTTCGAGAAGAAGAGTGGCTACACCTATTACTGGGAATGCGACGAAAAATGGGAAAAAATCGTGCAGTCCCTGCAAGAAGAGCGAATACACGTTATTCGTGGCAATTTCGCATCGATCAATGCAAACCTTCGCTTGATCAACGTGCTCAGGGAATTGCGGACAAACATCACGCTCGATCATTCCAATCTTCTGCAATATGTCGCCGAGACAAGGACCGCGTACGCAAAGACCGTCGAAGCCTTGGCCAATGTCGCTCACCACAATGATCTCGCCATCCTCGCGACAACCCAACACCACGGACAATGCTACCGTCTTTGGCCTTTTATCATCGGCAGTGACCCATCGCTTACTCAAGAACAAAGCGATCTCATTCAATGGGTTTATTACTACTATCCCGTAGGTCGCGCCTATCTTCACGCGATCGATCCTAGTTATTACGATGCAGCACGCATCGGCGAGATCGAGCTTGAAGATTGGCAGATCGACAGTGTTGCAACCCGATTGCACAGCCTGCTTATTGAAAACGCACAAAAAGGCGACGAATGGCTTGAGCGTCAAGCTGATAGGTTTTTGCGTGGCATCGAACCATACGCCGATCACCTGACGTGGACACCCGCAATCTGCATCGGACGTGCATCGACCGCTAAGGTTTGGGAACGAGTTTTGGTGAAGACGACAGCAAGATTTTCTTTCTCGCCGCAAACGGGAGATGGTACCGACCCCAAAGCTTTGGTAATGAAATATTTGGCTGCATACCGAAAAGAATTAGCTAGTCCGCTCGAAGAATTCGTTGCGAATTCGCAAATCCGAGCACAGCAATTCTTTAAGGACGTCTTTAATCGGCGTGGTTTTTAGATAGTCGCAACACATTCACCATTTCTGGCACATTGTCGGTAAAAATACCGGCTACGCCTATTTTTATTAAGTCGCGCGCTTGGTCTTCGTCATTGATAGTCCACACTGCTACGCGCATCCGCAGCAGACGCGCAAGCACCATCACGGTCGTGGTTGCTAAATCGGGCGAGACATTGAGCGCGTCGGGATTTAAGCGCCTCAAATTGTTGAGTGCACAACGCCAATGACCCTCGCGTTTTGCAAGAAGCTGCGCAATTAAATAGTCGGCATCGAGGCTGCGCATAATGAGCAATAGCTCCGAGTCAAAACTTGAAATGAGTAACGTGAGACGGTCTTCGTGGGTGCGAAGCGTGCGCAGCACATTCTCAACGAAGTGCTGTTTTGAAAGATGGCCATGATTTTTTAGCTCAACATTTACGAGTGCACCGTCGGGAAGCACTGCTAATGTTTCTTCGAGGGTGGGCACGCCAACTTTCGCACAGCCAGGTTTGAGTTTCGTCGCATCGAGCGCACCCAAATCGCGTGCATCGTAATGCCACACGAAGCCACTGCCATTCGTTGTCCGTTCGAGTGTTTCATCATGAATGACCATGGGAATACCGTCGCGGCTCGGCATTACGTCAAACTCAACACCATCGGCGCCATGTTCCATCGCCAAGCAAAAACTCGAAAGCGTATTTTCTGGCGCAAGCGATCGTGCACCGCGATGGCCGAGTATCCATAGATGGTGCGGAAATTTATCATCGCGATCGTCGTGGTTACGACCTATGCACGTAAGCAGTGCTCCATAAAAGCGGAGGTCTTCTTTGACGTCATGCCATTGCTTCATGTGGTTCCCTTGGCTGCCCGATTAACTGGTCGCACCGCGGCAAGTCCTGCATTGATGTGCCCCCACCTTCCCGTCGCTCCAGACACGAAGAGATTGTGCAACAGTCAGCGAATTAAACCCGGAACCCCACGTCGGCAACCGCTGAACAACTATCAGCGTGGGGTTTGGTTTCATTACGCCGTTCGCTTTACAATCTCTTCGCGCCCGGAATGACGAGTAAGGGTGGGCGATCTAGCTATCGAGCATTTTTAATAATAACTTCGATGCGTCGATTCTTCGAGCGACCTTCTTCCGTTTCATTGCTGAAGACCGGTCGTTCATCACCAATACCCACACTCTTTACGCGATTAGCGTCGATCTTCGCAACCTTGATGAGGAAGTCAGCGATGTTGTTCGCACGCTCTTCAGACAAGCGCTTATTGATCTTCTTCGAGCCCGACGAATCAGTATGGCCCTCAACTTCGATTTCGGAATTGGGGAATTTACCAATTGCGGTGACGATCTTGTTGACCAGTTCAAAGTTCTGCGAAAACAATTCCGATTTGCCGCTCGGAAAATAGAACCCATAAGCGCGGATGATCATGTCGTCCCCACGACGAATGACCTCGGCTTCTTCAACGGTAAACATCGCGCTGATTTCACGAAAGCGAACTTCGGTTGCCAAATTCTTTGCTTCAAGCGTATTCAAATCCGCTGAGATGCGCTTGAGCTCCGCGGCAAAGCGTTCGACCACTTCAGTATTCGATTTGTCAAATTTGATGACCGTGGGCAGACCTTCATGAACCTGCTCGAGTTGCGATTGGTACCACAAAACAAACTGCTCCTCCGACAAACGTTCTTTCTTGATACCAACAACCAGTTCAGCGATGTATTTGGCACGCATGGACAGATAGCGCGCTTGCTCAGCGTGGAATTGCGCCTTCTCGAAATTTTCCTTTTCTACGTCGATGATTTTGCGTGCGATGTCAAGTTCGTTCTTGGCCGCTTTGAGCGTAATTGGCGCATGGCGATGTGCCTGTGCTTCTTGCGCTTGCTCAAAAGCCTTTTCAGCAATTTCACTGATGTTGGCCTTGAGCGCGAGCACTTCGAGTTTGCCGTAGCGACCGGCAAGGTCAAGGTTTTTTTCAAGACCAAACTTCTTATTGTCGCGTTCGATGGCTCGGCCCGCATCTTGTAGTTCTTTATCGAGCTCATTGAAATCATTCTCAAACAACAAATGTGCATGTACCGCTTGTGCACGCGCACGACGAACAAGGGCATCTTTCAAGATCCCGCGCGCAACTTTTGCTGATTCTTCTGCAGCAGCGATGGTGTTGATGCCTTCTTCTGCTGTCTTACTGCCAGCCTGCGCATCTTCGCTGCCTTGCGCTTCCTTGATGGCTTGCTCAAGCTGTGATTTTGCTTTGGCGTACTGCTCGGGCGCGAGCACGTCTACTTCATTCGCCGTTGCCAAATCAATGCGATCTTTGAGAATGGTGATGCTGTTTTGACGATTCAAAACTTCGGCTTGTTGATAGTGCACGGTCTTGCATGCCGATAGCCCCAACAACGCGACTGTTAACATTAATAAACCGAAAGCTCTCATAAATCTCTCCTTGCTCGATTATGCGTCGATCCGCCACCAGTATGTCGATATAATAATGCGGTCGCAGCAGTAAAAGCATACACCAAACAAGGTTGGCTGACTTATTTTTTGGCGGTAGATAAAGCCGCATCAAGCTCAAAGTAGGATTTAGATCTTTTAAACGCCGTGTCCCAGTCGGTATACATCGGTAACGATTTACCGTCGTGCCACAGCATAGCTTGATCAAAAGCGTTCTTGTGACCAACAGTGCCACTATTTCCTGAATCGATCACCGCATAGATCTCGGGAGGTGAGACCATCTTCACCCGAAAGCGTAGATTGGCGCCATAGATGACCGGCAGACCTGATTCAGCCATGGGTGCATTGTTTGAACCAGCAACTTCACGTCGCCTATCGCGAAACAGCCCACCAAAAAAAGGCGCCTTGCCAAGCGGACTTTGTCGTTGCAAATAGTGATGACGACCCCAACGCCAATTCGATTGGCTCTTGGTCGCCCGCTTGATGAGGTTAAGGTAAGCAGGCTCGCAGGCATTCTTAACGCGCATCGTCACATCATCCGCGCTCGTCGCACTCTCGAAGATGGCGGTTTTTTGACCCTGCAATTGTTTCACAAGGGCATTCTTGATCCTAAAGCGCGTTTGACTTATGTGTCCAAATGATTCCGGCGCGGTCTCGCCGAGCATAGCCTTGAGGCGCTGAGCAACAATTTCGTTGATCAACATCTCATACGGCAAAGCTTCCATGCTGTCTTTCGCGTAGCGACCGTCAAATTTGCTCACGGCACGCGCAAAACTTTGGCGCGAGCCATCGGCATTCGCAAATTGCTCGACGCACAAGGGTCCGATCAAGTGCGCAAGTTCCTTTGCTTCGACCGAGGTATCGTCAAGTTGCACGTGTGACAATGTCTCAAAATCTATGGCTGGCGCTTCGCTCTTCATAACTTCGATTCGTTCCTTAATGCGCAATGCGCGGTAGGGTGGCGCTCCTTGCTTGCCGAAGCCGAGTTCAGGACTGGCGTCGTTGCTAAAAATATTCTGATTGGCGGTGATGATATAGCCCGCTTGCGGATTCACCGCCGACGGCTCATCACGGTGATAGCGAAAGTCACGCCACTTCGACGTCGAGAGCGAGCCATCGAGTGGCAAATACGGATGTTGGAGTGTGTCGCGTCGCGGCACGAGGCCTGCGTACGAATAGCCGATGTTCCCGCCTATATCCGCAAGCACCAAGTTTACGCCCGGCAGCGTCATGGTTTTGATGACGTCGACACCCTCTTGCACGGTGGTCGCGCGCGCGAGCGTCAGAAAGCCGCCGCTTGGTTCTTTATGTTCTTCAATGGCAAAACCAGTCCACTGCACCGCTAAGCGATCGCCTTTGTCGATGAAACTGTCGTAATTATTATCGATGACGGGGCCATAGATGCTTGTGAAATACATCGCATCGGTGCACGTACCCTTCTTGTTGGTGCAAAAGCGTTGAGGCCATTCGCCAAAGGACATCTTTTTGCCGTCGACGATATAGGATTTTTCATCGTCCGGTGACATTTTGAGCAGCACCGTGTCTTGGGTATTGAGGTATGATGCCGTGACGCCCCACGCGAGCTTTTTGGTTGCGCCTATCAAAATTCCCGGCAGGCCGACGAAGGTTGCGCCCGTGACAAATATATCCGGTGCCTCAAGAGTGGCCAAATAGAAATTCGAAGGCCAACTGTGGAGCAAATGCGGATCGTTCATCAACATGGCGTAGCCGCCTTTGCCCAAGGCGCCGCTGATAACCCAGGCATTTGAAGCACCACCGGTTGTTTGCACCACGTCGCCACTTGGCATGAGGCTTGATGACGGTGCCGCCGGTAGTGTATTGAGATAGGTAGGTAAATTGAAAATCTCTGCAAATCGCGCGGTGTCGGCGATGATGGCTGAGGCGCGATCATCCATCGAGGACAGCAATTCCTGTTTCACGTCATACGGAACGTTTGCGCGCGCAATGCGCAGTCGCGTGAGTTCAGCGTAAAGATCGGAAGCCAGTTGCCAGGCTTGCAGACGTGCTATCGCCACTACATCGTGTTTGGTGAATTCATCAAATTGCGCGCCCAGCACAAAATGCTCAGCACAGCGACCACGCTGCTTCGCACCATCATTCACGCCGCGCACGTAATGCTCGAGGAGCATATTTTCCGCAGCGGACAAATGAGCCACTTGCTCGTCGAGACGATAGGTGAGAATGCGCAGCCTTTGGTCCATTTTCATAGTACGCTCACCAAATAATTCGGCGGTACGTCCGTGCGCTGCATGACGCATCAAGTCAAGTTGAAACAAACGGTCGCGCGCGTGCATGAAACCGAGGCCGTACATAGCGTCGTAAATCGTATTCGCTTTGATATAGGGCAAACCCATAGTGTCTACGGTGATGCGAATCTTGTCGTTTTGCTCACCATTGGCTGAGCTCGCTTTTGCCGGTGACTTCATGGGTTTTGGGCCAAAAATTA
>CAZRSD010000105.1:0-6214 GCA_964602645.1 uncultured Myxococcales bacterium | reverse complement strand
AGCTTGAGAAAGAAATAATGGCCCTGAGCAAAGCTGATATTGAGCTTTTGATTCAGATTGAAGATGCGCAGGGCTATCGACTGCTCAATTTTCTAACCAGCAATCCCTTGTCGAAGGGCGCCGATTTAGCCAGCAGCGTACTCGACAAAGTAGATCCTAAACACGCAAAAATTGCCGTTAATCATAACCCAAGCAGTCCCAAAAAAGTTGTGGCATCTTCACTCTTCGGACATATGGTACAATTTGCCTTGCGCATTAACGACGCTATTTTCACGAACGCCTTTGCGCGCGTGGTCAAAGAGCCGAAGGCGCCCCTCAATGACGTGGTGAATTTTGAACGCGATACCAGCAAGGACGATAGCGATGCGCGTCGAAAACTCATGATTAAGTTCATTGACAAAGAAGCGGACGCAAGCGTTATTACTAACGAGTTTGAAGTTACTCAAGTCCTCAGCGACATCAGCGCATTTGCTCCACAAGAGCTTGCACAAGTGCTCAAAACCGTAGATTTAGGCAAACCAGAAGTCGCAGCAGCGGTAAAAGATTTTTCGTGTCAGTTTAGAAATATCGACGACGTGAAATCCGCATTTTCGAATTTAGATACCGATCGACAAAACAATGCCGCGTTTAGCGATTTAAAGAGCGGTGGTGCTTGCACGGTCAGTGATATCACCGATAATAAAATTCGTGAACTGGCCCGTGGCCTCGGAACTCCAGAAGAAATTCGCAATATCCAAGGCTATCTTAGGTCACTGCTTAAGACTGCAAAAGAACAAAAAGATCAGAAGCTCGAAGAATATCTTGAAAACCAACTTTACTTTTTCAATAAAGGCTTGTTTGATCGCGTGATCGAAGAACTCAAAAGTCTTGGACCAAATCCACAAAAAATTCTCAAGCAGACCAAATATGGCGAGATGATGAAAGCGGGAACCTTGGATAGGATTCCATGGTGGCTAAGTGCCATCGAAGGCCTTGATTATTTTTTCAGCATCAATGAGAAAATGGTTAATGCATACAAACTTAGTGGCGTAAAAGAACTTTACAAAACCGCCGATGACAAAGCCACCTACATGATGTCGCTGGTGACCAATTTAATTAACAACGAAAAGAGGATACCAGGGACCGCCACCAAAGATAGTCATCTCGAACTCATGTTCAAAAATGCCGTGGATGTTCTGAAAACAAAATTTGATGATCTTAAGAAAGATCCGTCGCTCAAGAGGGCAACAATATATATCATCAATAAGCGTGTTGCGGATCTCAATGCAATTTTGCTTGCTCGTGGTTTGTAATTGCCGAAGCTTTGCATGCCCAGCTATTAGAACGCAGACGTTCTTCTAGGAAATTAGTCTTGCGCTATCACAAAGGCCGACGTTTTGTCCAGTTCGTCGAGAAACTGCTGGCGCGATGCTTTAGGCACATACGCGATCGCAATATCGCCGCCGCCGGCGCCGCTTGGTTTGGCGGCGCCGCCGTGCATGCGCGCAAGGCGATGGATGTTGGCGTGGCTTTTTGAGATGATGTCGATTTTGGCGTGAGCACCGAATGCCATGAGCCATTGGTAGAGTTCGTGCATGGCGTTGATGAAGTCCGTCTCGTTTCTCGCGTTGGTCACTGTAAGCGTATTTTTTGTCGACGCGGTGATGAAGTCGTGTAGAAACGAGCGCGATTTACTGCGCAGCAAAAAAGCCTTTTTCACAAAATCTCGCGTATTCTGCGACGTGGGTGTGCCTATCACCAATAGGTCGCGAAGAAATTGGTGGGGTGTGAGCGTCTCCACGGTAGGCGAGGAACTTATGTGGAATTGAATTGGGGCACCGTACACGGCGGCCGCAACATCGGCGCCCGAACCAAGCCCTTGCGAGTATTCGCGATGGCATTGCAAGCTAAACTCGAGGAGGCTTTGACGATCTGTTCGTGCGCTGCGCTCGAATATCATTTTGATGAGCGCAACCGTTGCGGCGGCAGACGAGCCCAAACCATATTTTTGCCCATCAGGGTGAAAGAATGCACTGGTGTCGAGATGATAATGGCCGGTAGGAATCGCGATACCTGCGGCACTTGCAGTTTTGACAACGGCGGCGAACAGTGAATCATCAACCGGCACACGACCCGCGCTCGCAGAAAAATGCACGGCATCACCTGGCGTAAAGGTGCATTGGGCTTTTTGCGCGCTCGGCACAATCAGGGCGTTGCCACCAAAGAGCACGGCGTACTCACCGGCGACCATGATCTTGCCGCATGCATTGGTACAAAACTGCGTCATGGCGACGACACTACGAGCGCGCCCTCGCCAGGCGTTGTGCACAAAATGTTCTTGGTGACACCGAGCGCGGCGATTGCGCGAAGCACGAGCGGGAAATTGTGCTCCTCACAAAGGATTTTGACGTTTGGTCCCGCATCCATCGTAAAAAAGGCAACGGGACCATGTTCTCGACGCAGTGCGTAGATGGCGTTGATCACCGCAAGACTGAGTGGCTGCCAATACACGATGGCGGGCGTGGCCGTCCACATCGTGGCAAACATCTTGAGCGTTGATTGCTCCATGATGGTGCCGAGTGTGGAAAATGAGCCCTCCAGAAGTGCCTTTGATCCTGCTAAGAAATCCGCATCGCTCTCATCGACAAAGCGCTCAAAAAATGGCGATGTCGCTTTGGTTGCCACCATCGCATCACGCGACGAAATAGCTTTTGGTTGATCATCGACGACGGCAACGATGAGATGCAGCTTCATATCGTGGTGGACGGCGAGAGGGTGGGCATAAGCAGCGTTATCGAGTCGATGGCTGCCGCCAAACAAGCCAGCAAAGCCGCCAAAAATGCTGCGTGCAGCTGAGGCACTACCCATGCGCGCGAGGACGGATCGCGCTTTGTCGTCGAGCCGCATATCACAAGCTTCATTCAGGGCAGTGGCGAGGGCTGCAAAATATGCGGCGGACGAGGCCAAACCGGAGGCGTAGGGGACACTACTTTGTGAATCAAGGTGAAAATACCCCTGGTAAGGATAAAGCGTTCGCACCTTTTCCAAATACGCGCACGTTCGTTCAAAGGTTGCAGGCGAAACGTGATCGCCGTTTCGCAGAATCTCATGCCCGTGCATGCGCGGCGTAAGCGTCACTTTGCAGCCTAGGTCTTTCAAGGTCATGGATAGCGACGAAACCGCCGGCACATTGTTGCCGTGATCGGCTTTGCCCCAATACTTCACGAGCGCAATGTTTGCATTTGCATAGGCGCGGGCAGCTTTCATAACCACTCAAAAGCCAAGGTCTATCGAGAGCCTTTGGCAAAAAAATTAAATTGTGTGGAGTTTTGGAGGTGCCGACCGGAATCGAACCGGTGTACGCGGTTTTGCAGACCGATCCCTAACCTCTCGGGCACGGCACCATGATACGCCAATCATATGTCACTTTAGGGGGTAAGGGTCAAGAAGGACATCTGTTTTTTCGTGGGTGGTCACTGAACTGTGTCATCGTGTATCTCGCCTTTTTCACCTTGACCGACCTCAACGAGTATGCCAGCGACGCAGATGGGCTTCTAGGCCTGTGCGCCTCCGGGCACATGCGCGAACGCATAAGGCTTTATGCCAAGCTGTTCGTACGAACGCAGCCAGCGCTTGCCGTAGGGAACGTCGAAGATTAAATCCATGAATAAGGGTGTGTGCAACCAATCGCCGCGCGACAATTCCTCGGCGAGTTGGCCCTTGTTCCACGACGCATAACCCAAATAAAGATCGAAGCGCCCCGGCAGGCGGCCAACTGCTGCATCGTCAAGAAGCGAGCGTGCCGGCGAGATGGAAAGATTTTTCGTGATCATGAAGCCCGGTGCCAAAGGGTTGTCGTCCTCGTGTTCGTAAATGATGAAGCCAGAATTCTTCTCAACTGGCCCGCCAAAGAGAACCGGTTTTTCGGTGTGAAACGGATCGTGCTCATCGTTGTCGTCCATCAGCTCTTTGATGGTGAGACCAGTCGGGCGATTCAAGATGAAACCAAGCGAACCATTGCGTTGATGTCCAGCCAAAATAATCACCGATTCATTAAACGGTGGCGATAAAAGTGACGGTGGTGCCACTAACATTGATGGCGCCATGTTATTTGGCATGGTTAAACTCCATTCTTGTGCTCGGGAAGACTATAAGCGCACGTTGACGTGGGGCAAGATGCCCGAAGCAGGGAAAGAGCTTTTGTCGTGAGCGCGCATATTTTTTTCTCGTCATTGGTTAATAAATCGGGGAGATAGGGTGCTCTATGGAACGACGAAAACCATTGCCGGAAGAAAATGATAGCAGCGCATCACGCGTTTCAGATTGGGTTAAAAAGACGGTCATGACCGGCATGGGCGCGGTCTTCATGACGGAAGAAGGAATCAGGAATGCGCTGTCCGATATGAAAATGCCCAAAAATGTCATAGCAGCTGCGGTCTCGCAGGCTGAAAAAACCAAGAAAGAAATCAGTGGACTCATCGCCAAAGAAGTGCGCAATTTTTTGGATCGTATCGAGGTCGAGGACATCATTCAAAAAGCACTCGCGGGCCAGACCATTGAAATCCGCGCGTCGATAAAATTCTCCGACAGTAAACCTGCATCTAGGAAGAAAGGCGCCAAAATCACGGCGCGTATTCACCAGGAAGAAGATGATTAGTATTGTGTTCACGGCCACAAAAAAGCGGTCGTGAAGACCGCTTAATATCTCGAAACGAGCGACAGCTTAGCCGTTGCTGGTCGTGATTTCGATATTCGTGATCACGACGTCGCTTTGTGGCTTGTCGCCAGGGCCGGTGGGGACGCTTGCAATCTTGTTGACGATTTCAAGTCCTTCTTTAACTGCACCGAACACGGAGTGACGATTGTCGAGGTGGGGCGTTGGGCCTTCGGTGATGAAGAATTGCGAACCGTTGGTGTTTGGTCCTGCATTCGCCATCGACAAGATGCCAGCGCGATCGTGCTTGAGTTCTGGATTGAACTCGTCGCCAAAACGAAATCCTGGGCCGCCCATGCCGGTGCCCATTGGATCGCCGCCTTGGATCATAAAGCCTTTGATGACCCGATGGAAAATGGTGCCGTTATAAAGTGGTGTCGTATCTTTCGCGCCGGTCTTTGGGTTTACCCATTCTTTTTTACCGCTAGCGAGGGCAGCGAAATTCCACACCGTCTCAGGAACTTTGTCCCAATAGAGTTCAGCTTTGATCGTACCCAAATTGGTGTTGATGACGGCGAAAAGTTGTTGGCCTTCCTTCACGTTCCATGTTGACTTAATGTTTTCCACGGCGCCACCTTCTTTCTTTGCTTCTGGTTCTTTCTTCACTTCTTCATCCTTACCTGGTGCTGCGTCGGCATCTTTATTTTCAGCTCCCTTTTGTTCCGTTGGAGTTGGAGGATCCTTTTTACAGCCCTTTGTGCACGACGTCACCGTAAAAGCTAGTGCGACGAGGGACAACACAACCGCAATGTTTCTCATCTTAAAACCTCTGTTTTTGCGCAACCGTTTCGATTTCCCTGGTTGCCTGAACAAATTGTAATTGATAGCGGGTAGCATACGATTACGATAGGGAAACTCAAGCTAGTTGGTGCGTGATTTTTATGGCTGTTACTTTTCAAGAGATGATCTTGCGTCTTGAGCGTTATTGGGCCGATTATGGCTGTGTTATTGTCCAGCCTTGTGATGTTGAAGTGGGCGCGGGCACCCTCAACAAACATACCTTTCTGCGCGTGTTGGGCGACAAACCGTGGCATGTTGCGTATGTTGAGCCAAGCCGCAGGCCGGCAGACGGGCGCTACGGTGAAAACCCCAATCGCATGCAACACTTTTACCAATACCAGGTCATCTTGAAACCGTGCCCCAAGAATAGCCAAGAGCTGTACTTGAATTCACTGCGCGCGATCGGTGTCGATCCTGAAAAATATGACATGCGTTTTTTGGAAGATGATTGGGAACACCCCGCGCTTGGCTCATGGGGCCTGGGCTGGGAAGTGTGGGCCCTGGGCATGGAAGTGACGCAGTATACCTATTTCCAGCAAAATGGTGGCATCGAACTTACGACACCATGCTGTGAACTCACGTATGGCCTCGAGCGCCTCGCGATGTACATGCAAAATGTTGAGAACGTTTTTGATCTGGTGTGGGCAGTATTGCCCAATGGCAAAACCATCACGTATGGCGACGTGCACAAACGCGATGAGTACGAATGGTCGCATCACAATTTCCGCGTTGCCAATATCG
>CAZRSD010000104.1:0-6232 GCA_964602645.1 uncultured Myxococcales bacterium | reverse complement strand
CATCAGGCCATATCCTAGGTATTGTATGACTGCCTACTTTTTGGGATTGCGCCCATCATCGCGTTGTTCGCAACTACTTCTTATTCGGGTTAAACGATTACAGAATTCCTACTTCTTGGGATTGCGCCCGTGTTGACAAATCGTTTTTAAACCATATCATATGTACTAATTAACGATTACATGAGATTTATTATGAGAACATATTTAGTCGCAATGTTTTTAATATTTATTGGTAATTATATCGGAGCAACGTGTCTTGATGATTATATTGAAAAAAACTCCACCCTAGAGGAAAAGTCAAACAATTTTGATAGAACTTACTATTATTCCAATCAAAATTACAGTGGTGTGGCGTCTAAAATTAATGAATTGGCAAACATTGAAGAACCAAATATATCGTTAGCAGTCTTTATTGGAGAAGGGAATATTTTTGGATTGTTGCCGACCTTAAAAGATCGTGTTTCAAGTGTCGTCATCTTAGAGAGGGATAGTAAATTAATCACCTATAAAAGAGCCGAGCTAGAAGCATTTAAAAAATCAAAAGATTTAGATGAATATCACTCTCACATGATTGATTATGCCCGTGCTGTGTTTTCAGGATTTAAAAATGTGCAAAGAGACAGGGCGATTATATTCATGGAATTATGTTATAAATTTCCTATCATCACCAATGAAGACTTTAAAAAAATAAAAGATGCCATGGTAAATGTAAAAATCTATTTTATTCAGCATGACATAACGGACACAACCAGAACTAGTAACTTAGGAAAGGCGATACATAACAGCGGGTTGAAAATTACCATACTTAATCGCACTAATTTGGTGGAATATATGACGCCACACATGCAAATAAAATTTTTTGGGAAGGAAATTATTGAATTGTCGAATCTGCTAATAAATTTCGAATTTTTACCTATTCACCCGAAGGCAATTATTCTTTTTGGGATTTCACATCAGCATGGTGAAATAACTCATGTCACTCAAGGATGGGATGAAAGTCTGAAAAGCGAATTAAATTTAATTGAAGAGAATAAAAAATTTCATCAGTAGTCCTCGGTTAAGCACATAGCGACAATAAGGCTACCCAATCGAACATAATTATGTGATGTTTGGTCGTCATCTGGGATGGGTTGTGCTATACGAGTTCATCATCGTCGATGAATGATCTATGGGACAAGTACTTCACGAATGGGGCCGCAAGCTACAGGCAGTGTTTGCATCTGCGATATTGGTCAGGATTGATATGTGCTGAATTTTTTGAATGAGCTCTTGCGACTCTAGGGGCCTCATTTTATCTTATTTGCCGGCAAGGACCCGTTCTAGGATTAATTCCTACAAATTGAATGCATCCTATGCCCTGCCATTCGGGATGGTTTCTGAAAACTATGTATATGTTTAAAATAAATGTCAGATTTAATCTTGTTTCAGTGTTCCCCATAATTTTTTCACTCATCTCCCCAAGCAGTTTTTCCATGGACCTGGCGGAAGTGAATGAAAGCGACCCGGAGTTTATCGCCGTCACTATTCGAAACGCGGTTGATGAGGAACAATTCAATTTATTAGCGATGGCGCACGACATAGCAAAGAACTTCCTCGCTGAGTTCGTCGGCATTAATGAGAAAACAGTGGTACCGACCGCGCGTCAAGGCATTGACGTAAGAACGGCCAAGCGAATAATGGAATATTACCCTTCGCCCTACAAAGAATCTGATATTAATGCCTTAGGATCATCGCCACAAGGCCGCAAAATCCTTCGTAATGCGGTGTCGTCGGCTAAGGAGTTCTTGGTCGCCAATATTACTGCTTTGCGCATTATTGCCAATTCCATTGAATATGTAGAAGCACATGAGATAAGCGCAATCTGTATGGCTCAATTAATTCAGGAACTTGGTCGTTTAATCGCTACAACCAATTACGATTTACAGCAATTTCAAGAGACAACAGCAAAAACCTTTTTTGAGAAGCGGGCTAATGTTGCTATTGACCTTTTAGCGCTCATTATGACGCATATGGAAATTCGCAATCTTAAATCAACTATAATTGCGAACGATGAATCAGGCTTTGTTAAAGGGATTTGGCACGTTTTTGGCGAAAGCCCATGGCATATGTTTCGCGTAATTCCGTTGCTCGTGAAAGAAGCCAAGCATGATGATATTTTCGAAGTTGCTGAACAAGAAATCATCGAATTGTCAGGCGCAACGCCTGCATCGAGTGCTTTCTCGCAGACGGCGATCGCGGTGCTCAAGAAAACAGAACTTTTTAAAATTCTCGATCCGACGCCTCGCAAGCAATACCAAAGCCATTTTCCCAAGCTCGACAACTATCACATCTTTAGTGGAACCATCGACGAGTTCATTGAAAGGCCGCTCGAGAACTTAGACGCCCTTCTTGTGGAATTGCAACCGTCGAAGTCAACGAGCGGCGCGACAGAAAAAAAGCTTCACAAAAAACCGCGAAAAAATAACCGAAAGAAAAATGCGGCTCTATGCTCAAAGAATAGTCGTTTAAACGCAACAACGACTACGCGCATGAATAGACCAGAAGATCATGCAACGTTGTCGACGGAAAAGGAAGAAGCCTGTCATATCGATGATAACTCATGGATACTCGTTTCCAATCGCCGACAACAGCATGCGTCCTGTGCGAACGCTCATGAAGTACAAAGCGAACGTCCGAGTTTTGCGCAATACGTTGACGAACGGCAAATCGAGACGACAGCATTTCTTGGATATAGCTTTGATGGTCATCAATTTGACGACGCAGAAATTTTTGGAGGACTTGGTGAACGCGTCAATGCTCAGGGGGCTAACTCCATTTCTGAACTCTTTGGGTCGACGCGAGGATATGCTTTCGAGCGCGATCCAAACCTTGCATCCTATTTCCTCCGCTTTCACTTTAGAGATAAGGGCGATATACAGCGCGAAATGTTGTTCGTGAGCGATCACGTGTACGTATCAAGCGCGCACACATTTCAATCCACTAAAGAGATGAATTTTAAAAAGCGATTCAATCTGAAGAATGCGTGGAATGACTTCATTACGAAATCGGAGCTAGAGCAATACAATAAAACTACCCAGCTTCGTAAGCTGTTCTTAAAAAATCTTTTTTACAATAAAATCTCTCGCTATGTTGTTGGTCCATGGCAATATAATGCCCTCGACAGCGAAGCATTGATCTTTTACGATTTGATGACAAACAATCTTGCCAGCTATTTATCAAAACTCCCTGATGGCGCTACGATTGAAGCGGTAGTTATGGGCATCAAAACCCATTACATGGCGTGCTATCGATGCGGCAATCTTATTCAAGGTTTTCAAAGGGCGATTCATCATGAACTTGTGAAACAAGCACCGAATTATCGCCTCAAAGTTTTGAATCATGCGCGAAGCTTGGTGATTATCGACGGTTCAGTAGCTCCCCGGCAGCCGGTCAAGACATTCATGCGTTCAAATCAAAATGAAGTGCCGATGGTTAATAGTCTTCAAAAAAATTCGAATTATCAATTTCGTTTGCTCATCAAACGTTAAACTTCGAGCGCGCGTCGTCACCTGGCGACGCGCGCATAAAACTCTTAAAACACCCTTTCCAAAAGCCGTAACGCACAACTCGTATGCGGGCAAAAAGAAGGATAACCCCATGTTCGGTCCTTCTTTCGCGGATAGCCTCGTTTTGATGGCATCGGTTATATCGTACAGTTTTTCTCCATGAGTTGTTATTGACAGCGACTGGTGTGTGGGGCGATATCCTGTGGGCGCCAAAAATATGCGGCTGGGCCTAGATTTTTCAACCTAGAAGCCTCACAAGAGGTGATACGTTTCACGAGGCGAATCCTTGACGTGCTTAATACGCATCGGTGTTGTTTTGCTTGTCCTGTGGTTTATACCGTGGGTATGGTCGTTTTATTGCGGATTTATCGTTTATTTCCCTTATGAGCCCGACAATCAAAGCCGCTATGTGCGCATGACAGGCCCCCTGCTCGACTTACTCGAAGATGATATTTGGGTTACGAGCAAAGAAATTCCAACGTCGTGCAAAGAGGCGCTCATTGCCGCCGAGGATATGCGTTTCTATGAGCATTACGGCGTTGACCTCGACAGCATCGAGAAGGCACGCGCGAAAAACCAGAAGGCGGGCAAAACCAAATGGGGCGCAAGTACCATCACCCAGCAGCTGGTGAAAAATGCCTTCTTGAGTCGCAAGCGTTCCTACGTGCGCAAAGCGCGCGAGATGGTTGGCGCGGTAATTCTCGACGCCATTATGACCAAAGATCAGCAACTCACCTGGTATTTCAATATTGTCGAATTCGGCCCGCTGATTTACGGCCTTCATGATGCTGCCCACTATTACTACAAAAAACCGCCCGCAAAACTGACCAGGCGCGAATGCGTGCTCTTGGTTTCGTTGTTGCCAAGCCCTAATTCTTCAGGGCGCCATCTCAGGGCGCAAACCCTCTCAAGAGCGCTTGAACGTCGCTCCGCACATATCATGCGTGCGCTTTCGCGGGCAGAAGACTAAGGTTTGCTGCCACTTGCAATCGTGGTCTGTGTGTGGTGGGTATCGCCCACGGCGAGAATGGTGAAAGGTAGCTTCGCCTCTTGCATCAACGCGCGCAGCTCCCGCTCGGCGAGGGTAAAGCCATCGTCACCAAGTGCAAACGTACCAAAATGCATGGGGATGGTGTGGCGCGCCTGAATAATGCCGGAAGCCTTGATTGCATCCGCCGGCGACAAATGGCTATCGCGCATAAACCACAGCGGCAAATAAGCACCAATCGGAATGAGCGCAATATCAAAATCGCCAAAGTGTTCCTTAATGGTCTGGAAATGATCGCTAAACCCAGTGTCGCCGGCAAAATAGACATTCTTCTCGCCGAAGCGAATCACGAAGCCTGCCCAGAGCGCTTGGTTGCGATCGAGGATGTAGCGCCCGCTCCAATGTTGCGCCGGCACCGCGGTGACGGTGACGCCACGGCTGAAGCTCGTGCTTTCCCACCAATCATGCTCCACAATATGACCGATACCCGCATTAATGAGAACCTCGCGGTTTTTTAGCGGTACGATGAAGACGGGGCGATCGCGCTGCCACAGCTTCTCGAGAGTTGGCACGTCGAGATGGTCATAGTGGTTATGGCTAATGACCACGACATCGATTTTCGGCAAATCATTGAAGCGGATGCCCGGATCCTTGAGGCGTTTTGGCCCAATGAAAGACACTGGGCTGCATCGCGTTGACCAGATGGGGTCGGTCAACACGTTCATGCCGTTTGCCTGCAGCAGAAATGTCGAATGGCCGACGAAGGTGACCGCGATTTCGTTCCCATCGTTTCTTGGTGCGGGTGTTGCCAGCGTGACGGTTGTCACAAGCTCAGTTTCTTCAGGCGCGCTTCGTGAAAATCGCCACTTCAGCACGTCCATAAGGCTCTTTTCGGCGGTCTTATTCAGGTTGTGAAAATGCGTGCCGTCGAAATGATCGCTCCTGATTTTAGCGTCTTCCCCGCGCGCGCAGGATGCTTGCGAAATCATAAAAAATAAGACTAGCCCAAGTTTCTGTACCATCTCTTGTCCACGTCGATGCACACTACGAAAGAGCTGCTCGAGCGTCAAAACGTATTCCACACTGAACGCCATAGCGAATCGCAGGTTAGGAGAAAAGACCAGCTCACACTGCGCGCGGTGTTGATCTAAAACGCGGCAGAGCCGCGTTCGTAACCTTAGTGGGGGCGTGTTAACTGATGCAGCGTAATAGCGTTGCCCTCGCTATCCAAGGCTACGGCCATTTTGCATACCGGCGTTTCAAAGATATCCATTTTGAAACGCACATTTTTTTGCTTGAGGTTTTTGACGAATTTGTCGAGGTCACTCACCTCAAACGCGACACTTCCGCCCGCTTGCGCACTCGGCATCACGCCTTCAGCCATGGTGGTAATCGCAAGGCAGCCGCCTTCAGGCAAATCATATTCGACCCAACGGTCCTCGAAATTCGAACCCATCTTAAGCTGCAACGTTTCCTCATAAAAACGTCGTGCACGCGCAATATCGGTAACGGGATACATGGTGAAGGCAATCTTCTTGATCATGCTATGCTCCTCAAATTCTTAGACCGGTAGCCCGAGGCTAAAACAAAACGCAGGCGTTGGCCATGAGGGATGAGAAATCTATGTCGACGTCATGGCAGGAAGCGTTTATCGTCAATCGCAATCTGCGAAATGGTTAGTAGCTGTGCTTTACGCATA
>CAZRSD010000103.1:0-6255 GCA_964602645.1 uncultured Myxococcales bacterium | reverse complement strand
GCTTAAACCCAAAGCCATTCCGTCGTATGAAGCAGGAAGCATGGGCCCTGCAGAAGCCGATCGTCTTTTGAGTAGAGATGGCCGGGTTTGGCGCAATTTAGCGGAGTAACAGTATGAGCCTTGCCATCGTCAATCATGAAACGCTGGAACTACTTTTCGAACACGCTGCCAAGGATTTTCTGGTTGATTTCGAGGCAACGTTGCACAAAAAGCAATTTTTTGATGTGGCCCTTTCGGGTGGCGCAACCGCAAAAGCGTTCTTTGGTTTTCTCATCAATGTTTTGATTAATCACAAACATCTCTCGCAAATTCGTTTCTTTTTTAGCGACGAGCGCGTGGTTGGCATCGACAGCAGTGATAGCAACGCGGGCAACGCCCTCAATCTGCTCTTAAAGCCGCTCGGCATCGATAGTGCGCAAGTTTTCCCCATGTACGACGGCAAAAATCGCGCAGAAGCATGCGCGCGTGAATACGAAAGCCTCATCAAAAAACTCGTCGAGAACGATGCAGATGGCGTGCCTGTTTTTGATTTGATCTATCTCGGCATTGGACAAGACGGCCACACGGCTTCACTCTTTCCGCATAATGAGCTACTGAAAGATGGCCACGGTTTGATCCGCAGCATGAAGGAAGCGGGCTTTCCCTATGATCGGATCACGATGATGCCAGGCCTCATCAACGCGGCGCGACGCATTTGTGTGATGGCGTATGGCCCATCGAAGGCTTCGATTATCAACGACATCATCAATGGACCCGAACTTGGACACGCCTTGCCAGCACAATTGGTGCTGCGCAATACGGCGAGTAACGTCACGCTCATGACGGCGGATCTTGGTGTTGGCGACTAGCGTAAGCACGTTATTTTTTCGAAAGATAGTCATCACGCAAATCAAACATCTTCGCGACATCGATTTTTTGATCGAATGTTTTTACGTGCAATTTAATTTTGTCATCGTCAAAATTTTCGCGGAGAACATTGAGCAATGCGGGTAACATGGCGCTGTCAGGACGATAGGTGCCTGAGCCATTATCAAACACCACATGCACTAATTTTTGCACAGTATCTTTGTAGACGTAAAACTCACCGGCAAAACGGACGCGTGTCTTCATTCCTGAGATAATGTAGTGTTTACTGAAACGATCTTTAGCTGATTCCTCATCGGGCTTCGCGGTTGATTCAACGAACACGAGGCTATCCCTCAACACCGCATAAGTATAAGGCACGCCTTCGCTGAGTGAACCGAAAAGATCAGATGGCTCGCAATGCTTCTCTATACTGTCGCTGTCGTAGAAAAAGAACTTTGCCACTTGTAAAAAAGTTTTTCCTGGCACCAATCTTTTGTCAATGGCGCGGACCATAGGTTGTTTGATGACAAATTTAGTGTCAAGCTGAGCTTCGACGCCATCAAGTCTCACTGTATACAATGCGTTTTGCCGTTGATCATCGATCAACCAGTGAGCAAATCCGGAAAAGTCTCGGAAGCGAAAGGAAATCTCCCGTGCGAATGCACTTGCACTGGTCAACGTTGTTACAAAAAAAAATAGAACTACGCTAAAAAATAATTCTCGTTTCATAAATTTTGCCTCCAGAACTAATAGGTTCATGGAAATAATTTTGGCCCGCAATTTTACTTGTTGTTCTGCGCAAATTAGTCGTGATGTGGGCAGGTTCCAAACTTAGGGCGCCAAGGCAAGGACACTAGGTTCTTTTTAAGAAATAATAAAAAAAACCTCTTCTAATTCAAATTCCACCGTTAGTATTCTTGTTCGAAAAGCGCTCAGAGGTTGAAAATGAAACCAACGTTGTCTGTCTTTGCCATCCTTATGCTTTGTTTGAATTTTGGTTGTCATTCAAATAGCGGCAAGCATAGCCTGAAGGATAATTACAATTACATTGATGCTTCAAGAGAAGCTGAAGATGTTAGACAAGCAAAAGGCTACGTTGCTACAGAGGGTTCCTATCCAAAACAAGTCCTACCGAGCTCACCTAAAAACGAAATAGGTTTACCACAAACGGCAGTGGCGATGACTGCATCTTTGCCCGTGCCAGTGCCTGTACCCGTGCCTGCAGGAAATCTTTCAGCGCATGAGAGTGGCCACGAGAAAATTGGGCGTCGAGGCCCTCCGGGGCCGCAAGGGCCGCAAGGACCAGCAGGATCCGATGCAAATATAATGCCATTTGCATTCACAGTTTTCGTCGGAAAGAATGGCGACGATAATACCGCAGACGGCTCCATAGCAAGACCTTTTCTTACCGTGCAGGCCGCGATGGAATATGCGTGGACAATTTATGTTGCACCAGTAGAGCCACAGTCAACTTCGCCCTTTCGTCGTCCCGTTGTATTTGTGTCCGCGGGCACCTACGACGATGGTCCGTTGGTTTTGCCGCCACAGATCATGGTTGAAGGTGAAGGCTTCAATCACTCGAGAATCATAGGCGCCTGGTCTATTGATGACCGCTGGTCGAATTATGTGCCACCATCATTGCCGTCGCCACCTAGTACTCTCGTGCCATCAGACTTTCGCAGCGGTTGGCTCAATGTTGGGTTGTTTGGAGCTGTGAACATAGATTTTGGTCCAGTGTTTTCAAATGAAGGAAAGCTCACAGCAACTAACGTGAGATTCGGAGGCCCGGTGACCTTCACCGAGAAAGTCATCAATCCAGTATCAAATAGCGTCTTAATCTTCGGTGGAGAATTTCTAGACGATGTGACGCTAAACGGAATCCCCACATCAATATCAAACGTCCTAACTCAAGGCGGTACGCTATACATAAATCAACTAGCTGGCACTGGCGTCGATAATATCGTTCAAACGAGCGGTGGAAGCATAGGCAACATAGTGATCAATTCTACGTCTTCAGCGGCCGATGCACCGATATACAAATGCACCTTCGGTCATTCTGTTCAGCCCGGCGCAACTTTGACGCTTAATGGTCAGTTTATCGAGGTGAGTGCTGATATTTCAAGCATTCCTCTTCAATCATTGATCGTGCTAACAGGTGGAGCCACCCTTGGTCTCATAAAGCAAAACAACCCTGGTTTCTTTTCTGGCCCCACTTCGGACAGGCCGTCATCAGCTTACGTTGGACAACCGTGGTTTGACACTAGTTTAGGCAAGCCAATTTGGTGGAATGGGACGAATTGGATCGATGCGGATGGCAACAGTGTTTAAGAACGCCGTGATGGGCCATGCCCAGAAAATGTTGACATCGTATTACGTGTATCCCGTAGTGATGCAATGCGCGAGAATTTCGCCATGCGCATTCACCATTAGATGAAGCTTCATTCCGTAAAACCAGCCTGTAGTTGTCTTGCCCGTCGTGGCTAACGTTTTAAAAACGCGGTTTCCATAACGGCGCTTAAAGTGACATACTTCGATGACGGTAGAGTCGACATACGCAGTTGCACATTCTTTTGTCCTTCTCGTCGACAAAAATGCTTGCAACGGTAATGCAGTGTCCTGGATAAGCAGCACCAGCCTTTGATAGCTTGGCATCTTCGGAAAGTAATGGTGCCATTTGCCACGAATGGTCATGAAGTAAAAAGCTTTGAACGTTCGAATTTGACTGAAGTGAAATGCAATGGCGATGGTCATAAGTTCGCTTAAGGCAAGTCGCTGACGACGCATGCACCTGCGTAACCTATGTTGCTTTAGAAACACGCGCCAACGTGTTTCAAAGGCCTTGCAAAAATCATCTACATCGACAAAAGAGCTGATTAGCTGCTCATCCATAGTCATTCCCCTTAGACAGGTTTTGACTATGTTCGATTGGGTGGCTTTTTTGTCGCTACGCGCTTAAGCGATACTCAGGTTAACAGGATATTTATGACAGTCAGTAATTCACCAGCGACTCGCCTCACGCGATTTGCCTCTGCAAGTTTACCCGAGCTGTTCACTATTTCATTGCCGCTCATGATGGCGTCACTGTCAGGCTTGCTCATGAGCTTTTGCGATCGCATTATCCTGGCCCGTTATTCAACCGATGCCATGAACGCTGCGGTAACCGCGAGCATGGCGGCCAACGTTTTCACGTTAGGCGCTCTCGGCATAGCGGTTATCGCAGAAGTTTTCGTCGGCAAACGTAACGGCGCAGGAGAGCGGGACAAAGCCGCAGAGCCCACTTGGCAAATGATCTGGTTTTCGCTCGCCACCTCCGTGATGTTTGTGCCATGTGCGCTGTGGCTTTCGCCTTATGTTGTCCCTGCTGAACAGTTTCAAGGACAAGCC
Organism: uncultured Myxococcales bacterium; assembly: GCA_964602645.1. GTDB lineage: Bacteria > Myxococcota > UBA727 > UBA727 > JABDBI01. Next base: position 2,025 of record CAZRSD010000103.1, on the reverse strand, counting down.
GTCGACTACTTTAGAATTTGGATGTTGTTTGGCGCCTTCTTCCCCATGGCAGGCGCGCTTTCAGCATTTTTTATTGGTATTGGTCACGTGAAGATTATCACCGTGGCCACCGTCATCAGTAATTTGACGAATGTTGTCTTGGACTTCGTCTTTATTTTTGGCGTAGGCGACCTGAATCCTTCTCTCGGCGTGCATGGTGCAGCGCTTGCGACGGGCATTGCCCAAGCATTGCAAGTGGTCATCCTCGGCGTCTGGTTTTTGCAAAAGTCACATCGTGAAACCTATCGGACAGATAATTTCCGTCTTCAATGGGCGCTCTTCAAAGATTGCCTCAAGCTAGGATGCCCAAGTGCAGTTGGCCACATGATCGAAATAGCGGCGTGGGCTTTCATTTTGCGCCTCATGGCAACTGAAGGTCCCGCACACATAACGACACTCGCAATAGGGCAAAATCTGATCATCCTTTTTGCGTTTCTCTCGCAAGGGCTTCAGAAAGGTGTTCTCGCCGTGGCCGCAAACCTCGTGGGCGCTAAAACCACTGAGCTGATGCCAAAGCTCATACGATCGGCACTGCTGCTGATTATGGTAATTGGCGCTGTACTCTTTGTGCCGCTCGTGGTCTATCCAGATCCTATCGTGAATATCTTCTTGCTTGATGACGGCTTTAGTCGCGACGAGCTCTTTGCTTTTGCGAAGGCGACGGGGCTGTGGGTTTGGCTCTATATTCTACTTGATGGCACGGTGTGGATTATGGCAGGCGTACTCACCGCGTATGCCGACACCAAATTCATTATGGTCGCAAATGCTGTAGCGGCGTGGTGCTTGGCCGTCGCGCCGACTTACGTCGTCATTTGCCTACTCAAATCACCGCCGCAACACGTTTGGACCATCATGAATTTGTATGCGCTGCTTAACGCACTGTTCTTTGTGGGGCGCGCTATGATTTTGCTTACGCGGCGACCATTCCTCGTCGTTGATGCTTAAGCGCGCGAGGCAATTAGCCACTGGGGTGGCTCGCGGCATGCTATGATCACACAAGACTCGCCGTGCGCTCGTCGCCACCACCACCCTTGCCCAGGGGCAAAATGAACCATCTATAGAACCTCGTTCCCAGTTGATGGCCCCATTGAGTTGAGCTAGCTCGCACTGTGACAAAGGATCTTAACTCACTGGTGATGATGTATTCGCGCACAGACGCCTGATCAATGAGACCAACAGCTTTCGTGCCTCTTCTAAAACAAGGATCGATGCTGCAACGCCAGTGGCCATCGCCCAGTCAGCGTAACGCATACCACCGACCCTAAAAATTGCTTCTGCCGGAGCCCAGTGGACAGCGATCGCCTGAAAAATAACCACAGCGAGCAGTGAGAGCCAAAGCATAGCATTGTCAAATGTCTTGGCATTAAACGATGAACCGGTCTCATTTCGCGCGTTAAATACATTGAACACTTGGAACAAAACAAATGTGGTAAATGCCAGTGCAAGTGAACGCTGTTCTGAACCCGTTTGCAGTCCGTAATGCAAGACGGCTAGCGTGCCCACCATCATCATTATTCCATAAGAAATAATCTTTGCTAATCGTGACCAAGGCAAGATTGGCGCGGTCCGTAGGCGCGGCGGTTCGGACATGATTCCCGGACGTCCCGCGTCAAGCGAAAGCGAAATCGCCGGTGGGCCATCCATGATGATCGCAACCCAGAGAATCTGGATAGGGGTGAATGGTTCTGGAAGGCCAAGCAAAGGAGCGAAGAAGACGGTCAAAATTGCGCCAATGGTGGTCGATAACTGAAATCGAACAAATTTGAGGATGTTGTCATAAAGCGTACGACCACGCCGCACCGCTTGCACAATAGTAGAAAAATTGTCGTCGACCAAAACCATGGTTGCAGCTTCCTTTGAAACCGCTGTGCCGGTTATACCCATGGCCACGCCAATATCCGCTCCCTTGAGCGCCGGAGCATCATTGACGCCATCACCCGTCATGTCAACGATGTGCCCGGCTGTTTGCAACGCACGCACAATTTT